>CBFDBL010000062.1:0-15964 GCA_965603035.1 uncultured bacterium | reverse complement strand
CGCTCCGCTACAGGATAGCGGCCCATCGCCCGCGGTGCAACACTCCCCTCCCCCACAGTGCGCCCGAGCCCCGCTGCGTTAGCGCTCGCCCCCTCCCCCGACCCGTCTGTTGCGCGGACGCGGCGTTCTGTGTACCCTCTCGGTCACGAGGCGACCAACCCACCGACGAGAGGGAGACGCGCTGATGACCCGCCGCCGCACCCTGCTGGCCATGGCCTGCACGCTGGCCGCCGCGGCCGCCGCCGCACCCGCGATCCCGCTGCCCGAGCACCCCAGGCCCGACCTGCGCCGCGAGCAGTGGCTCAACCTCAACGGCCCGTGGGCCTTCGACTTCGACCCCGACGACGCCGGCGAGAAGGCCGGCTGGTCCCAGCCCGGCAAGGCGAAGCTCGCGAAGCAGATCGTCGTGCCCTTCCCCTGGGAGTCGAAGCTCAGCGGCATCGAGCGGCCCGACTACCGCGGCGTGGCGTGGTACGCCCGCGAGGTGACCGTGCCCGCGGCGTGGGAGGGCAAGCGGGCATGGCTGGTCTTCGGCGCCGTGGACTGGGCGGCGAAGGTGTGGGTGAACGGCAAGCTGCTCGGCGAGCACGTCGGCGGCTACACGCCCTTCGGCTTCGACATCACCGGCGTGGCGGCCCCCGGCCAGAAGGCGTTCATCGTGGTCCGCGCGGACGACCCGAACCACCCCGAGCAGCCGGGCGGCAAGCAGCACCACTGGTACACCCACACGGGCGGCATCTGGCAGACGGTGTACCTCGAGGCCCGCGGCGAGGCGTACCTCGACCGCATGCAGATCGTGACCGACCTTCTTTCCGACGCGAGCGGCAGGATCAACGCCAAGCTCTTCCTCGGGGGCGACACGAAAGGGGCCGCTGCCGAGCTCGAGGTGGTCGGGGCAGGGACATCGAAGAGGGCCAAGGTCGCCGACGACACCTGCCGGCTGGAGCTCCGCATCCCACAGCCGCACCTCTGGTCGCCCGACGATCCCCATCTCTACGACGCCGTCGTCCGCGTCCTGCGCGATGGGAAGGAGGTGGACCGGGTCCACACGTATCTCGGGGTGCGGACGGTCTGGCGCGCGGGGGTCCATGAGAAGCGGTACCAGTACATCACGCTGAACCACCGACCCATCTACCTGCGCGGCGCGCTCCACCAGAGCTTCCACCCCGACGGCATCTACCAGTACCCCGACGACAAGACGCTGCGCTGGGACTACGAGTATGCGAAGAAGATCGGGATCAACTTCCTGCGCATCCACATCAAGACCGAGATCCCACGGGCGCTCTACTGGGCCGACAAGCTCGGGGTCCTCATCATGGAGGACCAGCCCAACTTCGCCCGTTACACCGAGCGGTCGAAGAAGTGGTGGGAGAGCGTTCTGCGCGAGACGGTGGCCAGGGACTTCAACCATCCCTCCGTCATCGCCTGGTGCAACTTCAACGAGACCTGGGGGATCGGCGACGGCGGGTACAAAGACGACCACCAGGCCTGGGTCATCAAGATGTTCGGGCTGACCAAGAAGCTCGACCCGACCCGTCTCGTCGAAGACAACAGCCCCTGCCGCCACGACCACGTGGTCACCGACATCAACTCCTGGCACTTCTACATCAACGACTACGCCCGCGCCCGCGACCACATCGCCGGGGTCGTCGAGCAGACCTTCCCCGGCTCGCAGTTCAACTACGCCAAGGGCTACAAGCAGGGCCTCGAGCCGCTCATCAACAGCGAGTACGGCGGCATCAGCGCCGGCAAGGGCGACCAGGACGTCTCCTGGTGCTTCAAGTACCTGACCAACGAGCTGCGCAAGCACGACAAGGTGTGCGGCTACGTCTACACCGAGCAGAGCGACATCGAGTGGGAGCACAACGGCTTCCTCAACTACGACCGCAGCGAGAAGGTCTACGGCTACGACTACTGGTTCCCAGGCTTCTCCCTCGCCGATCTCAACGCCCCCGACTTCGTCGTCCTCGACGTCGAGCCCTGCCCCGTCGTCAAGGCGGGCGAGACGCTCAGCGTGCCGGTGCTCATCAGTCACTGGTCGGATCGCCGGGCCAAGGAGCTGACGCTCCACTGGCAGCTCGACACGGTCGATCGCTGGGGCGACCGGTTCGAGAGGTCCGCGCAGGGCTCACGGAAGGTCTCGTGGAAGCGATGGTCCGTGACCCCGGCCGGCACCATCAAGGTCAAGATGCCCGACGCGGGGCCCTGGGTCTGCGGTCTGCGGGTGTGGCTCGCCGACGCCGAGGGCGAGCGGGTGGCGGCGAACTACATCAACGCGCACGTGGATGCGCCGACGGCCCGGGTGGAAGTGCCCAACCGGCGTCAGGTGGCGCTGCGCTTCGCCCCCAACGACTTCGCGGCCTGGCAGTGGGCCGCCGGCCACGCTCCCCCGACGCACAGACGCGCCCGCCACAAGGCCCACGCCCAGGGCACGGGCCACGTCGAGTACGAGCTCGCCATCCCTGAGGCCGTCCCGACCCAGGGCCTCCAGATGCTGACCGTCCTCGCCGAGCTGTCGGCCAAGGCGGGCGACGAGAAGCTGGCCTGGCCCGCCCGCAAGAAGCCTGTGGACTACCCGCAGACGGACAAGGCCGTGGCGTGGCCGACCGAGGTGGCCATCTCCATCAACGGCGTGGCGCTCGGCCGCCAGACGCTCGAGGACGACCCGGCCGACGCGCGCGGCGTGCTCTCCCACCAGTATCGCTACCACCCCGGCTCGTTCGGCTGGCGGGTGCGGATGGAGGCGAAGGACGCCAGGCTGCTGGCCGCGGTCGCCGAGGCGCGGCGCATGGTCGTCCGCTTCGAGGTGCCGGACGACGCGGAGCACAAGGGCGGCCTGGCCATCTTCGGCGAGCGGCTCGGCCGGTTCCCCATGGACCCGATGGTCGTCCTCACCTACGCGGAGGGCCACGACCTGAAGGTCGGCCCCCTGTCCGATGAGCCCGTGGCCGTGAACCGGCTGGTCGCCAGCCGCGAGACGGTGGTCGCCACGGCCGACGACGCGCCGACGACCTGGCGCTATACGACCGCGAGGCCCGCAGGCAAGTGGATGAGCCCGGCCTTCGACGACGGCGGCTGGAAGACCGGCAAGGCCGGCTTCGGCTCCAGGGGCACGCCCAACGCCGTCGTCCATACGAACTGGCGCACCCCCGACATCTGGCTCCGCACCCCCTTCGACCTGTCGGCGCCCGACCGCGTCCTTGGCGCGATGCTCCGCTTCTACCACGACGAGGACGTCGAGATCTTCCTCAACGCCCGCCGTGTCGCCGCGCGCCGCGGCTACGTGGCCGAGTACATCGAGCAGGCGCTCAAGCCCGACGACCTCAAGCTGCTGAGGGCCAAGGGCAACGTCCTCGCCGTCCACTGCCGCCAGACCCGCGGCGGCCAGAACATCGACGTCGGCCTGTCGGTGATCCGCAGGAGGAAATGAGCGCGGCCAGCCGTGCCTCGGGCTGCCACGCCATTCAGATAGGGGGTAGCGATGAGACGGTTCGTCTGGTCTGCCACGTACGGTGGGGTGCTCTGTGCGTGCCTCGTTGCCGCAGTGATGCTCCTCGCCGGCTGTGAAGGAGGCGGAGACGGCGAGGGGAAGGTCACGATCACCGTGTGGGACTGGCACGCGGCCGATCCCTCGAAGGGCGTGGGCCTGTGGCTCATGCAGATCGACGAGGCGTTCGGGCGCCAGCACCCCGACCTGCGACTCAAGCACGTGGCGCAGTCGCACAACGAGTACTACCAGATCTTCAAGGCCGCCGCCGCCGCGCAGAGCGGGCCTGACGTCGTCATGCTCCACCAGGGCGTCCGCATCGTGGACCAGAGCGGCAGCCTGCTCCCCCTCACCGACCTCGTCACGCCCGAGCTCAAGAAGAAGCTCGTCGGCTGGGACCTCACCAGCGAGGGCTTCGACCCCGACGGCACGCCCTACGCCGTGCCCATCGCCGTCCAGGGCCTGCTGTGGTACTACAACAAGGCCGTGCTCAAGGAGGCGGGGCTCGACCCCGAGAAGGTGCCGCAGAGCTGGGCCGACTTCCTCGCGGCCTGCGAGGCCGTGACCAAGGCGGGCAAGGCGGGCATCGCCGTCGGCGAGAAGGAGGGGCACTGGGCCGAGTGGTTCGTCAACTCGGCCGCCCTCCAGGCCCTCTCGCCCGACGAGCAGCGTAGGCTGCGCGACGGCGAGCTGAAGTGGACGGACCCCAAGGTCGCCGTCGTCTTCGCGCGGCTTAAGGAGCTGAACGACCGCGGCTGCTTCCAGAAGGGCTTCATGTCCACGTCGCTGTGGCCCGACGCCCGCTACGTCTTCCTGCGCGGGCAGGCCGCCTTCTTCCTCGGCCTCATCTCCGACGTGGCGCACTGGAAGGAGTTCAGCCAGCACCTCGGCGCCGAGAACGTCGGGGTGATGACGTGCCCGGTCTTCAAGCCCGGCCCGGGCGCCGACGCGTTTCCCATCGGCGGCGCCTTCGCCTACGCGGTGACGAAGTGGGCGAAGCACCCCAAGGAGGCCTTCGCCTACATCGCCTGCATCGCCAGCGACGCGAACGCCCGCACGTTCCTCACCGACGTCGGCTCGTTCCCGGCGAACCAGGCCGTGGACCGCGGGCTGTTCACGGATCCCACGGCGCAGAAGATCGTGGGGTGGATCGACGCGGGGAAGACGGGGCCGCAGATGACGGGCAACATGCCGCTGGCGGTGGGCGACGCGATCAAGCGCGAGTGTCAGCGCCTGCTCAGCGGCCAGGCCGACGTGCCCTCGGCCCTCGAGGCCATCGAGGCCGCGGCCGCCGCCAGCCGCGCCCGGTGAAGTTCCCCGCCACCGCTGTAGGCGGGATGTCCTCATCCCGCGGAAGAGCGGCGCGTAGCGTGACCGCACGGCTCGCGCCCGCAGCGGATTCGGTAGGGGAAAGACCCTCTCCTCGCGGGACGGGGACGTCCCGCCTACAGGGTGCGAGCGGTGCCAGATCTCACCCCTCGGTGAGCCTGTGCACCCGCTCGTCGCCCTCGCCCTCCCCGGCAGCAGGCGGCGGGGCCTCGGCGAGGGCCTCGCGCCGACGCAACTCCCACAGCTTGGCGTATTTCATGAACACGCTGTAGGCGGCGAGCGAGCACAGGATGAGCCCGTGCTTGCCGTCGAGGAAGCCGCGGCGGAGGACATACATGCGGACGAAGCGCCACAGCGGACGCAGCGCCAGGTTCACCCACGTCGCCCGCCTGCCCTTGCGGTGCAGATCCTGTGCCGACCACGTGGTGTAGCGGCCGAACTTCTCGAGGTAGTGGTCGAGCGAACGGTAGGTGTCGTGGAGGAGGTGCTCGTGGAGGGTGCCGACCTGGCCGTCCACGAGCACGTCGGCGTGGACGTGGAGGTCCTCGTAGCGGCCCTTGCCGTTCCGCCACAGCCGCACCAGGTAGTCGCGGTGCCAGCCGCAGTGGCGGATGAGCCTGCCGAAGAAGACGGTCATCCGCTTGATGTAGAAGCCGTCGCAGTCGGTCCCCTCGGCCAGGATCGCCTGGATGCGCTCGCGCAGCTCGGGGGTAACCCGCTCGTCGGCGTCCACGACCATGACCCAGTCGGTCGTGCACTGGGGGATGGCCCAGTTCTTTTGCGTCGCCGAGTTGACGTACTCGTGGCGGACGATGTGGTCGGTGAGCTCGCGGGCGATGGCCTCGGTGCGATCGGCCGAGCGATCGTCGAGGACGACGAACACGTCGTCGGCCCACACCACGCTCTCGAGGCAGCCGCGGATGTTGTCCTCCTCGTTGCCCGCGGGCACGATGACCGTGAGCGTGGCAGTCAAATCGGCGACTCCTGAGCCCATGGCGGCGACCCGGCGGCGATTATATCGGCTCGCGCGCACACTGTCAACGGAGCGGGCAGGTTGATCGGCCCGACTCGCGCCCCTATAATCCACGGCGTCTCGACAGCGACCAGGAGGAAGCGCTTGGCTGCGGACCGGTCGGCGGCGCGGGCGGGCTACCTGTTCCTGATGCCTGCGTGCGTGCTGCTGCTCATCTTCCGCGTGATTCCCGCGCTGAGTGCGGTGTGGCACAGCTTCACCGCGTGGGACGGGGTCGGCGCGCCCACGTGGGTGGGGCTGGCCAACTTCGCGGAGCTGCTCGGCGACAAGGTCTTCTGGACGGCGGTCCGCAACAACCTGGCGCTGGTGCTCTCGGTGCCGCTGTGGATTCTCGTCTCGCTGGTGCTCGCGCTGCTGATCCATCAGGAGACGCCGGGGTGGCGCTTCTTCCGCGCCTCGTTCTTTCTGCCGTCGGTGCTCTCGCCGGTGATCGTGGGCACGCTGTTCACCGCGCTGCTGGGCTACAGCGGGCCGGTGAACAGCGCGCTGAAGGCCGTGGGCCTGGGCGGCGCCGTCTCCGACTGGCTCGGCAACCCGGCCACCGCGCTCCCGACCCTCATCGTCGTGATCCTGTGGGGGGTGTTCGGCCACGGCGTCATCGTGTTCCTCGCGGGCCTGGCGGCGGTGCCGACCGAGATCTTCGAGGCCGCGCGGCTCGACGGCGCGACGGGCTGGCGGTTCCTGTGGCACATCGTCATCCCGTCGCTGCGCCACGTCATCGAGTTCTGGGGCGTCAACCTCGTGGTCTGGTCGTTCACCAGCCTGTTCGCGTTCATCTACGTGATGACGGGCGGCGGGCCGGGCTACTCGACGATGCTGGTCGAGTACCGGCTCTACCTCCAGGCCTTCGAGGCCGACCGCATGGGCTACGCCTGCGCGCTGGGCACGGCGTTGTTCCTGATGGTCTTCGGCCTCATCCTGCTCCAGATCCGCCTGATGGCAGGCAGGGAGGACTGACGTGCGCGCACGCCGCACCCTCAGGCGCATCGCCATGGCGGCCGTCAGCGTGACGACCATCTATCCGCTGGTGTTCATGGTGATGACCGCGCTCAAGGGCGAGCCCGAGTACATCCGCAACCCCTACGGCCCGCCCGCCGAGCTGACGGTGCGCAACTTCCGCAACGCATGGGTCTACGGCAAGTTCGGCCGCTACATCGGCAACTCGGCGATCGTGGTGGTGGCGGCGGTCGTCGCGTCGTGGGCGGTGTGCAGCATGGCCGGCTACGCGCTCAGCCACCTGCGTTTCCGAGGGCGGCGGCTCCTGTTCTTCGCCATCCTCGGCTCGATGATGATCGCGCCGCAGGTCATCATCATCCCGCTCTACTCGATGCTCAACGGCCTGGGCCTGCTCAACCACCGCGTGGGCCTCATCTGCGTCTACGTCACCCTCGCCACGCCCTTCGGCACGTACCTGATGACCTCCTACCTCCGCTCGATCCCCAGGGAGCTGGTCGAGGCGGCGCAGGTGGACGGCGCCAGCCACCTCCAGATCCTCTGGCGGGTCATGCTGCCCGTCGCGCGGCCGGCCATCGTCACCCTCGGCATCTTCAACTTCCTGTGGATGTGGAACGAGCTGCTCTTCTCGCTGCTCATCCTCCAGGACGATTCGGTGCGGACCCTCATGGTCGGCGTGGCCAACCTGCGCGGCCAGTACACCACCAACATCCCCTACCTCTCGGCCGGCCTCTTCCTCGCCGCCACCCCCGTCCTCATCGTCTTCCTCATCTTCCAGACCCAGCTCTCCAAGGGGATGACGCTGGGTGCCGTGAAGTAGCCACCCCTGAGCTTCCTGGGCACCCCGATCACGAGACCGATTTCCCTTGACATCCCCCCCTCCCCACATCGCATTCTCTGTACGCTCGGCCACTACCACATTGATAGTATCCCGCCGCCGGCCTCACGCTCAGCAAGCAGGGACCGTCGGCGTCGTCACGCGGGGGCCCCGCAGCCCCCTCCCTTCCCCCGCCGAAGCGGCGGAAGGCTGCCCCCCACGTGCCTCCGCCGACTGGCAGATTCTCCGACGCGGCCCGAAGACCGCAGGCCAAGAGCATTGCCCCGCACCTCGCGTCCTGCACTGTCCGACTGAGCCGCAGCACAGCGAAGGCGAAGGCCCTGGCCCGCCGCACGGGCAACCGTCCGACGATGACATTCCCTTCGCAGAACGCTGGCCGCAGGCCACAGCGGCGGCAGCGCAGGCCCGACGGCCAGCAGGGCAGACGCCACCGCTCACCAGCAACGAAGCTCTCGCTCGGCAGGCGATCCAGCGGCGTCGGGCGAAGCCCGCCGCGGACACTTCGGCGGGAGACTAATCGCGAATCGTCTGGCGCGGAGAGCGGGTCGCGGCAGCGCCGAGCACCATCCCCTTCGCATGGGAAGGCCCCTCCCGCGGGCTTCGACTCCCGCGGAAGGGGCCTGCTTTGGCATAGGGGCGGGTCACTTCGCGTCGGCGGTGACGCCCTTCCAGTCGTCGCTGCGGAACGGGCAGGCCGGGAGACCCTCTTTGCTGTAGAGGTTACAGACGGGGTTGTTCTCCCACGCGTAGCGCACGGCGACGGGCTTCGCCACCTTGCTGCTCGAGACGACGACGCAGTCGCCCTGGATCGTCGCCGCGTCGGCCCAGACGAACTGCTTGTCGGCGCCCGCGACGGCGAAGCCGAGGACCTGGGTCTTCGGCCGCAGCGCCGCGACGTCCACGCCGAACCGCTTGGCCAGGGTCGGGCCGCTCGGGGTCACGGGGTCGGCGAAGGGCTTCGCCACCAGCCCGCCGCCGGCGTGGGCGAACTTGACCCGCGCCTTGCCGCCCTCGACGGTCATCGAGTCGAAGCGCGGGCCGGAGTAGACGATCTTCCTGCCGTAGTCCTTCGCGAGGGCGTTGAGTGCGAGGCGGAGGCCCACATCCTGCTTGTTCTTGGGGTGGATGTCGCGGGCCTCGCCGATGTCGATGATCACGGCCTCGCCCGTGCTCGGCAGCGACAGGGTCATGGTCTGGGCCTCGCGCAGCTCCGGCCACGGGTCCCCCTTCGGCTGCTCGTCCACCTTGAGGAAGTTGGCGAGCTGGACCCAGTGGAAGGAGAGCTCGTGCCCCCAGCTCTTCCGCCAGTCCTGGATCATGGTCGGGAAGAGGGTGCGGTACTGGTAGGCTCTGCCGGCGTTGCTCTCGCCCTGGTACCAGATGGCTCCGCGGATGGCCATGGGCAGGATGGGGGCGATCATCCCGTTGTAGAGGCTGGCGGGGCGATGGGGCGACTGGGCGCCGCGTGGCGGCCTGGGCCGGCGGATCTTGCGCAGGTCGAGCCTCGCCTTGTTGAGTGCCTGGGTGGCGGTCTTCTTGTCGTCAGGCGTCTTGGCCGCGCGGAGGGCCTTCTGGGCGTCGGCCATCGCCTTCTGGATGGGGGCGACCCGCGCCTCCCACTTCTTGAGGGGGCCTTCCTGGTACTTCTTGAGCGCCTCGGGGTAGTTGGCTTCGAGCTCGTCCCAGCGGTCGAGGATGGGCTTGAGCTCGGCGACGGCCTCGAGGGTGGGCCGGCTCGTCCAGGCCTCGGCGGGTGTGCCGCCCCACGAGGTGTTGATGAGCCCGATGGGCACCTTGAGCTCCTGGTGGAGCTTGCGGCCGAAGAAGTAGCCGACGCCCGAGAAGCCCGGCGCGGTGCCCGGGCCGCACGCGACCCACTGCCCCTCGGTGCTGTCGAGCGGCTTGTCGGCGATGACATTCTTGACCTTGAAGAGGCGGATGCTCGGGAAGGTGGCCGCGGCGGCCTCCTGCTGCGCGTTGCTGCACCGGCTCAAGCTCATCGCCATGTTCGACTGGCCCGATCAGACCCACACCTCGCCGACCAGCACGTTATTGAGGCTGATGGTGTTCTTGCCCTTCACAGTCATCTCGAAGGGCCCGCCTGCCTTGAGGGGCGCGAGGGTGGCCTTCCACTTGCCGCCGGCGTCGGCGGTTGCCGCGACCGTCTGGCCGCACACCGCCACGGTCACCGCCTCGCCCGGGTCGGCCGTGCCCCACACCGGCGCCTTCATCCCCTGCTGGAGCACCATGTGCTCGCCGAGCACCGACGCCAGCTTCACGTCGGCCACCACCGACGTCCCCACGAGCGCGGCCATCCCCAGCACGGCCGTCATCCGCCACATCCGCTTCTCCACGTCGCCTCTCCTTCCGCGATGCGCAGCCGGGTTGGACAAAGATCCACGACGCGACATTCTGGCAGGAGGGTCCGCTCCTGTCAAACAGGCGAACGCTCGGCCGAGCCGGGACCTCTTACCGGTTTTGCGCGAAACCGGAAATAGATCCGCCGCTCCCCCGGCGCAGCGCTGCGCGCGTGGCGTTTGACAATCGCCGCGTCGGGAGTATAAGAGGCAACGTGGCGTCAATGGCCGCCGGCAGTGGCGAAGGAGGCTCCCATGCCAGATCGCGCGGTTGCCCGTCGTCGGTTTCTCTCGCTGGCATCGGCCGGAGCGGCCGCGGCGGCGCTCGGCTCGCAGCGCGTCGCGGGCGCGAACGACAGGCTCTCGGTCGGCGCGGTCGGCGTCGGCGGGCGCGGCTCGGGCCTGATGAAGCAGGTCAGCCAGCTCGCGAAGAAACACCAGGTCGAGATCACGGCCGTCTGCGACGTGTGGCGGCCGAACCGCGAGCGCGCCGCGAAGGCCGTCGGCGGCTGGTTCGGCAAGGAGCCGCGCCAGTTCTCCCGCTTCCAGGAGCTCGTGGCGCTCGAGGACATCGACGCGGTGCTGATCGCGACGCCCGACTACGCGCACACGCCTGTGATGATCGCGGCGCTCGAGGCGGACAAGGACGTCTACGTCGAGAAGCCGATGTCGATGGAGATCGCGCTGGCGAACAAGGCGCTCGACCTCGCGCGGGCACGCAAGCGCGTCGTCCAGGTCGGCACCCAGCGCCGCAGCGAGGGCCGCTGGCACGCCGCGCACCAGGCCCTCAAGGGCGGCGTCCTCGGCAACATCACCCTCATCGACTCCGCCAACTTCTTCGCCCCCCACGCCCGCTGGGCACGGTCCTATGCGAGCTGCAAGCAGGAGGACGTGGACTGGGACGCCTTCCTCTTCAACCGCCCGAAGCGGCCCTTCGACCCGAAGCTCCTGCGACGCTGGCACTTCTACAAGGACTTCACCAACGGCATCAGCGGCCTGTGGATGGCCCACCTGGTGGACGCGATGCACATGATCATGGGCGCGACCTACCCGCGATCGGCCGTCGCCCACGGCGGGACCTACCAGTGGCGCGACGGCCGCGAGCACAGCGACCTGTTCCGCGCCATCTTCGACTACCCGCCCAGTCCACTCTCGCCCAACGGCTTCATGTATACCTGGTGCATGTGCATCAACAACGGGGCCGGCACCCACTACACGGTCCACGGAACCCAGGGCACGATCGACATGTACGGGACGCTGGTCCGCAAGGAGAAGGTCTACGACGCGGACGGCAAGGCCGCGACCAGGCAGGTCGCACTCCCGGCCCAGACCATCACGCGCCTCGGCGGCGTGAAGGGCAGCAAGGTGAAGGAGGCGCGCCTGCCGGCCGCCCCCAGCACCAACCACATGGCGAACTGGCTCGAGTGCCTCCGCTCGCGCGAGCGGCCGAACGCCGACATCCAGTACGGCCACCAGCACGCCGTCGCGACCATCCTGGCCGCCGCCGCGCTCCACCAGGGCAGGCGGATGGTCTACGACCCCGAGAAACGGGAGATGCAGCCGGGCTGATCGCGCGCCTCCGCACCGGTTTCCCTCTCCCGACGGGAGAGGGTTAGGGTGAGGGGCGAACGGGAACGAGCACCCGCACCGGGGCCCCGCTGGCCTCAGGCCCCTCACCCCCGCCCTCTCCCGGTGGGAGAGGGAGTCGAGTCTGCTTCTTTCGGTGGGGAACTGACGAAGGAGCACCACACCAGATGGGAAAGAAGACCCTCCGCACAGGCATCGTCGGCGCGGGGTTCGCCGCGCGCTTCCACTTCGAGAACCTCAAGCGGGTCTACGGCGTCGACGTCGAGGTCGTCGGCACCTACGCCATCGACGCCGACATGGCCGAGACGTACGCCAAGGAGCGCGGCATCACGGCCTTCGCCAGCCTCGACGCGCTCATCGACGCGGTGGACGTCGTCCACGTCTGCACGCCGCCGAGCGCGCACGAGGCCGTGTCGGTCGCCGCGCTGGAGAAGGACCGCTGCGTGGTCTGCGAGAAGCCGCTGACCGGCTACTTCGGCGACGGCTCCGACGGCTTCAGCGGCGACACCTTCCCCAAGCACGACGCGCTCGACCACGCGCTCGCGAGCGTCGAGCGGCTGCTCGCGGCCGAGGCGGCGAGCCAGGGGATGCTCTGCTACGCCGAGAACTGGGTCTACGCGCCCGCAGTCCAGAAGGAGCGCGAGATCGTCGAGAAGACGGGCGCCCAGATCCTCTGGATCCACGGCGAGGAGGCCCACAGCGGCTCACACGCCGCGACCTACGCCTGGTGGAAGTTCTCGGGCGGCGGCGTGCTCATCGGCAAGGGCTGTCACCCGCTCTCGGCCGCGCTCTACCTCAAGAGGGTCGAGGGCCGCGCCCGCACCGGCCAGCCCATACGCCCCGCCACCGTCAGCGCCCGAGCCCACGCCATCACCCGACTGCCCGACTTCATCGACGCAGGCCACATCCGCTGCGACTACTGCGACATCGACGACTGGGCGATGATGCACGTGACCTTCACCGACGGCACCCTCGCCACCGTCTTCGCCTCCGACATCATCCTCGGCGGCATCCACAACTGGCTCGAAGTCGCCGCCAACAACCACCGCACCCTCTGCCACATCAACCCCAACACCGCGATGCAGACCTACAACCCCAAGGGCGAGCGCTACGCCGACGTCTACACCGTCGAGAAAATCGAGACCAAGGAAGGCTGGACCGCCATGTCGCCCGACGAGGACTGGATGACCGGCTACCCCCAGGAGATGGAGGCCTTCTACCGCTCCATCGCCGCCGGCACCGCGCCCGAGAGCGGCCTGCCGCTCGCCGCCGACACCATCAGCACGATCTACAGCGCCTACGTCTCCGCCGAGAGGAAGGGTGCTGCGGTCGACATCAGGACGTACTAGACCCGGAACCAGAGCGGACGCCCAACCCCGGTCATCCCGAGCAGAGCGGGCGGTCTTCCTCTGGTGCTGCCAAGGGAGGAGAAGACCGTCGGGCGTCCCGCCCGCCGAGGCAGAGATTCCTCCACTCCGCTTCGCTACGGTCGGAATGACCCCGTAGACGAGTCGCAAGAGAGTCGCGATGACTGACAAGCAATGGAACACCCTCCTCGCCGTGCTCGACGGCGAGGCCTTCGAGCCCCTCCCCGTCGGCTTCATCATCGACAGCCCGTGGCTGCCGGGCTGGGCGGGCATGTCGATCCTCGACTACTACGCGAGCGAGACCCGCTGGCTCGGGGCCAACCTCCAGGCCCTCCGCCAGTTCCCCGACGTCCTCTTCCTGCCGGGCTTCTGGTCAGAATACGGCATGTGCACCGAGCCCTCCGCCTTCGGCGCGAAGCCGATCTGGGCGGAGAACGAGTTCCCCTTCGCCGAGAAAGTCATCAGCGACGTCGCCCAGATCGCCGATCTGCGCAAGCCCGACCCCGCCCGCGACGGCCTCCTGCCCTTTGTCCTCAAGCGGCTCGTCCACTGCCAGCCGCAGATCGAGGCCGAGGGGCACGCCATCCGCTTCGCCGTCGCACGCGGGCCGCTCAACGTCGCCTCGTTCCTCATGGGCAACACCGAGCTCCTGATGGCGATGATGACCGAACCCGACGCAACCCATCACCTGCTCGGCACCGTCACCGACTTCCTGGCGGACTGGGTGGCGCTCCAGAAGGCCACGTTCCCGACCATTGACGGCGTGCTGCTGCTCGACGACATTCTTGGGTTCCTCGGGGAAGAGCAATTCGTCGAGTTCGGCCTGCCCTACTGCAAGCGCGTCTTCGACGCGGCCGACGTCGCGGTCCGCTTCCTTCACAACGACGCGCGCGGCGAGATCACGGCGAGCCACTGCGCGGAGATGGGCGTCAACCTCTTCAACTTCGCCTTCGAGCACACCCTCGCCGAAATGAAGGCCTGGACAGGCGGCGCTGTGACGCTCCTCGGCAACATCCCGCCGCGCGACGTCCTCGCCGCCGGCACGCCCGACGACGTCCGCCAGGCCGTCCGCGACGCCCTCGCCACGCTGGACGACCGCACGCGACTCGTGCTATCCTGCGGCGGCGGCATGCCGCCCGGAGTCCCGACGGAGAACATCGAAGCCTTCTGTGACGAGGCCAGCAGACTGTAAGGAGAATGGCCATGCGAAGCGCTTTGCTCTGCGTCCTATCGGTCCTATACGTCCTATCGGTCTCGTCATGGGCTCCCGCCGCGGAGACGGGCTTCGCGTGGAAGCCCGTCAACAGCGATTCCCTCGGCCTCTTCGACGGCGGCAAGCCCGTGCTGGTCTACAACCACGGGATGATCCTCCAGAAGGGCGTGGCCGAGCGCTACCGCCGCGCCTGCTACGTGCATCCACTCTACGGCCTCGACGGCGAGGCGATCACTGACGACTTCCCGCGCGACCATCGCCACCACCGCGGCGTCTTCTGGGCATGGCCCCACATCAAGATCGGCGACGCCAAGGAGGTCCAGACCTGGATCCCCAGCGGCATCGACAACAAGCTCGTCAAGTGGATCCGCAAGGAGGCCGACGCGAAGCAGGCCGTCCTCGAGTGCGAGAACGGCTGGTTCGTCGGCGAGAGGAAGGTGGTCGCCGAGCGGCTCAAGCTCGTGGTCCATCCGGCCGACGGCGACAGCCGCGCGCTCGACTTCGAGCTGACCTGGACCGCGACCGACCAGCCGGTGAAGCTCACGGGCGCCGGCGGCAAGAGCTACGGCGGCCTCACCGTCCGCTACGCCACCCGCTTCGCCGAGCCCGACGGCATCAAGCAGAACCAGGTGACGATCAGCGTGCCGAGCGGCGTGACGAAGAAGGACCTGCCGGACACGAAGCTCGAGTGGGCCGACCTCATCGCCCCCTTCGCCGGCGCCAAGGGCCAGAGCGGCGCCGCGGTGTTCATCGACAAGACCCATCCCGACTACCCGCCGACCTGGCTGACCCGCCACTACGGCTGCCTGTGCGTCGGCTGGCCCGGCGTCAAGGGCGGGACTCTCGAGCGCGGCAAGCCGGTGACCTGCCGCTACCGGGTGCTCATCCACCGCGGCGACCTCGGCCTCGAGGCGCTCGAGAAGGCCTACGAGGCGTACGTGAACCGCGAGACGGCGGAGTGAGCCGATCGGGGCCGGCCGGGCCGTGTTCTGGCCTAACTGCCTTTCGCACATACACTTAGGCCGATCTGCCCCGATCCTTCACTTTTGGAACCGACCCTTCACTTTTGGCGCACCTTCCGGAGGCCTCTCCGTGGCTCAGAACCCATCGGTTGAGAGGACCCAGCGCGGGGCGATCCTCCGCTGGCGCGACGCCACCCTGCGCATCGACGCCTGCGAGCCGGGCATCGTCCGGGTCCGCAAGCACCCGGGCGACGAGGCGCCCGTCTCGCCGCTCGTCCGCTACGGTTTCTTCCGCGACGCCTGGCCCGGGGTGGGCGTCGAGCTGGATGAGACGGAGGACTTCGTCGCGGTCAGCACCGAGCTGCTCACGGTCCGGGCCGATCGCGACGACGGCCGGCTGACGGTGACCGACGCCTCGGGCGCCATCGTCCTGCGCGAGCACGAGCCGGCCGAGGCCGGCCCGCAGCCTGGGATGCGCCTGCGCTTCGACCTGCCGCGCGACCGCCGCTTCTTCGGGCTCGGCGACCAGACCCGCGAGCGCATCGAGCACCGCGGCACCCGCGGCGACCTGTGGGTCCGCAACGTCGCCAGCTACATCCCCATCCCGTTCCTCTGGACCGACGACGGCCTCGGCCTCGTGGTCAACACTACCCGCCGCCTGTGGTTCGACCTCGGCGCTGCGTCGAAGGACTGGTTCGGCTTCGACGCCGAGGGCGCGACGGCCGACTACTACATCCTCGCCGGCGCGTCGCCGAAGGAGATCATCGCCCGCTACACCGACCTCACGGGCAAGCCGCCCATGCCGCCGCGCTGGGCGCTCGGCCTGTGGTTCATCTG
>CBFDBL010000061.1:0-15978 GCA_965603035.1 uncultured bacterium | reverse complement strand
GTGGGCTTCGAGACGGAGCGGCTCGAGAAGGAGCTGTCGAAGGCCGAGCCGCTGCCCGAGCGCCTCGACCTCGAATACTGCCTCGAGGAGCTCGAGGCCCTCCTGCGCGAGCTCAAGGCGCCCGTCCGCGAGTGCTACCTCGTCACCGACGCACAGGCCTCCACCTGGGAGGAGGTCAGCGACAAGGCCCGCCAGTCGATGGCCAACATCGCCACCCTCGGCAGGCTCTTCGTCCTCTCCACCGCCTCCGAGAGCGCCGAGAACCTCGCCGTCACCCACTTCGCCCTCGCCTCCGGCACCCTGCGCAAGGGCTCCATGGCACGCTGCATCGCCGACATCCGCAACTGCGGACGCCAGCGCGCCGAGCGCGTCACCGCCACCCTCCTGCTCGACGACAAGCCCGTGGACCAGCGGGTCGTGGACCGCATCCCCGCCGGCGAGACACGCCCCGTCCCCCTCTTCGCCCGCTTCGACCACACCGGCACCGCACGACTCAGCGTGCGGCTCGGGCCCGACCCGCTGCTGACCGACAACGAGCGCTCCCTCGTCGCCGCCGTCCGCGACCAGGTCCGCGTCCTGTGCGTGGACGGGGACCCGTCGGACAAGCCGTACCAGAGCGAGACCGACTACCTGGCGACGGCGCTCGTGCCGCGCCGGGTGCCGGGCCAGGCGTCGCTGGAGCTCAAGACGATCTCGTGGCTCGAGCTGCCCAAGCAGCGGCTCGCGGACTACGAGGTGGTCATCCTGGCCAACGTGCCCGACGTGAGCACGGCGCAGGCCAGCGCGCTGCACGGCTTCGTGCACGACGGCGGCGGGCTGCTCGTCTTCCTCGGCGACCAGGTGATCCCCAGGCTCTACAACGCGCGGATGCGCCACACCGCCACCGCCCTGATGCCGGGCAGGCTCGAGCCGCTCATCCTGCCCGCAGGCGGCACCGAGGGCCTGCCGCTCGAGCCCGTCGTCGCCGGCCATCCCCTCACCACCCCGCTCGCCGGCCTGCCCGAGGAGCTCGTGACCATGGCGCGGGTCCGGCGCTTCGTCCGCGTCCGCCTCGAGCGCGGCGGACAGCCGGTGCTGCACCTCGCGGGCGCCGACACCCCGCTGCTGTCCGAGAAGGCCATCGGCCAGGGCAAGGTGCTCCTGTGCGCGACCACGGCGGACCGCGACTGGTCGAACCTCATGGTCCACCCCGTCGGCCCGATCCTGCTCCACCAGGCCGTCACCTACCTGACCCGCCAGGCCCACGAGCGCCCCTTCACGGTCGGCGAGCCCATCGTCCTGCCGCTGCCCGGGCGCACGGCGCGGCCCAGCGTGCTGGTCCGGGACCCGCGCGGCGCCGAGTCGCCCATCCAGGTGACCGAGCGCGAGGGCGCGCAGGCCATCGAGCTCGCACGGCCCGACGCACCAGGCTTCTACCACATCGACACCGGCGACCGCGCGGCACCGCTCGTGCTCGCCGTCAACGTGGACCCCACGGAGTCCGACGTCCAGTGCCTCTCGCACGAGGCCTTCGGCAAGGCGCTCTCGGGCATCGAGGCACGCCTGTTCAGCGACCAGGGCGACATCGCCGCGGCCATCCGCGAGAGCCGGGTGGGCCGCGAGCTCTGGCGCGAGCTGCTGATGCTGGGCCTCCTGGTCCTGCTCGTCGAGGCCTTCCTCGCCCACCACTTCTCCCGGCGCATCGCCATCGCCGCCGAGGCCAAGGGCGTGGACCACAGCGACCTGCTCGCGGGGCCGGAGTCGGCGCCCGCGCAGGGGTAAGACCGCGATAGAGGGATTCATGCTCGGACGCCTGCTCGGATGGCTGCTGGAGGTCGAGGACGCGGGTAGCGTGAGCTACTTCGAGTGGTATCTGCGCCATCCGTGGCCTCGGGTGATCGCGCTGGTGCTGGTGCTCGCGGCTCTGGGGTACGTGACGTGGATCTACCGTCGCGAGCGGGGGCTGACTCGCGCGCGGCGGGTGGTGCTGGGTGCGTTCCGTGGCCTGCTCTACGCGCTGATCGTGGTGATGCTGTTCGAGCCCGTGCTGGGGATGGAGATGCGCGTGAAGCTTCGGCGGAGCATCCTGGTGCTGCTCGATCGCTCGGAGAGCATGGCGATGCACGACCGGCGCTCGGGCCGGACGCAGCTCGCCGAGGCGGCCCTCGCGCTGGGCAAGGTGCCCTTCGACCAGCCGTCGAAGCCGCTGTCGGCGCGGGACCGCGCCGAGGCGGCGAACGCGTCGCGCATCGAGCTGGCCAAGGGCATCATCACCCGCGCGGGCCTCGACGTGCTCGGGGAGCTGGGCCGCGATCACAAGGTGCGCTACTTCTGCTTCGGCGAGCGCCTCGAGCCGGCGAGCGGCGAGGGCGAGGCGCTGGCCGAGTCGCTCCACCGCGTCGAGGCGACCGCCAAGGCCACGCGCCTCGGCACCGCCGTCGAGGAGGCCGTCAGCCGCTACAGCGGACAGCCCGTCGCAGGCATCCTCATCCTCACCGACGGCGCCTCGAACGGCGGCATCGACCCGCTCGAGGTCGCCCGACGCATGCGCGAGCGCAACATCCCGCTCTTCCCGCTCGGCATCGGCCTGCCCGACCCGCCCGACCTCCGCATCGGCACCGTCAGCGTCCACGACACCGTCCTGCTCAACGACACGGTGCCCGTCCACGTCCAGATCGAGTCGACCGGCTACGCCAACCGCAGCGTCGAGGTGACGCTGAAGCTCGACGGCCAGCGGGTGGCCCGCGCCGACGTGCTGCTGACCGGCAGGCCGCAGTTCGTCCAGCTCGAGTTCGCGCCCGAGCGCGAGACGGGCTCGGCGAAGCTCGAGGTCGAGCTGACCGCCCTGCCAGGCGAGTCGTCGACCGACAACAACCGCTACGCCAGGCCGATCCGCGTGATCGACGAGAAGATCCGCGTGCTCTACGTCGAGGGCAAGCCGCGCTGGGAGTACCGCTACCTGCGGCGCGTGCTCCTGCGCGACGAGTCGCTCGACGTCAAGTTCCTCATGACCGAGGGTGACCGCGATCTGGCGAAGGTGCACGATCGCTACCTGGCGACGTTCCCGGAGGAGGCGTCGAAGGCCTTCGGCTTCGACCTGGTGATCCTGGGCGACGTGCCGGCCACCTACTTCACGCCGGCGCAGCTCGAGCGTATGGAGCAGCTCGTGAACGAGCGCGGCGGCTCGCTGCTGATGCTGGCGGGCGAGCGGCACGCGCCGTCGAGCTACTACCAGACCGCCGTCGCGCCGGTGCTGCCGGTGGAGATCCATCCTGCGGGCCGCGAGCCCATCGGCGACGCGCTCCACCCCGTGCTCACCGACGAGGGCGCCAAGAGCGCCGTGGTGGCGCTCGACGCCGACCCCAAGCGCAACGCGGCCCTGTGGCGGCTCGTCAAGCCGATGTGGTCGGTGCCCGCGCTCAAGCGCACGAAGGCCGGCGCGCACGTGCTGCTCACCCTGCCCGACGCCGCGCGCCGCACCGAGCCCTACCCGCTCGTGGCCTGGCAGCGCTACGGCAGCGGCAAGGCGCTCTTCGTCGGCACCGACCAGCTCTGGCGCCTGCGCCTCAAGCGCGGCGACACCCACCACCTCCACTTCTGGGGCCAGGTCATCCGCTTCCTCACCATCTCGCGCCTGCTCACCGGCGGCAAGCCCGTGAGCATCGAGACCCCGCGCACCCAGTACCGCACCGGCGAGCACGTCCAGATCCTCGCCAACGTGCTCACCGAGACCTACGAGCCGGTCACCGCGCCGAGCTACCGCGTGCGCGTCGAGCGCGTCGAGCCCCAGCCCGACAGCGCCGAGCTCGCACTCGGGCCCGTCAAGGGCGCGACCGGCGGGCTCTACCAGGGCTTCTTCACCCCCGAGGCCGAGGGCCGCTACCGCATCCGCGTCCTGCCCGAGGACGCCGAGCGCGCGAACCCGCCCGTGGAGTTCAACGTCACGACCGCCACGCTCGAGCAGCTCGAGCCGGCCATGCAGCAGGCGCGCCTCGAGAAGATGGCCGAGCTGTCCGGCGGCCGCTACTTCGCCGTCCGCGACCTGCCGGCGCTGCCCGACGCCCTGAGCCAGGAGCTGCGCACGGCCGTGGTCCGCCGCGAGCGCGAGCTGTGGGACCTCCCGCTCATCTTCGTCGTCCTGCTCGCCTGCGCCGGCGCCGAGTGGTTCCTGCGCCGAAGGTATGACCTGATATGAGCACGAACGCACCTCAAGAGGGCGCGACGCTGGTCGAGGCGAAGCTGCGCAAGGCCTGGCGCAAGGAGCGCCGCTACCACCACGGCGACGGCATGGCCCACTTCTTCGTGTGGCTCCTGGCCCTCGTGTTCGTCGATCTGACGGTGGACTGGCTTTTCCTGCTGCCGGGCACGGGTCGTCTGCTGCTGCTGGGGGTCAACGTCGCGGCGCTGGGCTGGGTGGTGTGGCACTACTGGCTGCGGTTCCTGCGGCCGTACGACCCGGTGCGTGTGGCTCTCCAGGTCGAGCGGATGCACCCCGAGCTCGAGAGCCTGCTGGTGTCGTACGTGCAGCTCGGCGGCGAGGCGCCCGAGGCGGCCCACGCCTCGCCCGGCCTGCTGCGGGTCCTGCGCCGCCAGACGATCGAGACCACCCGCCCCATCGACTTCCGCGAGATCATCAACTACCGCGAGCTCAAGCGCATCGCCGCCCTCTCGGCCGCGGTCATCGCGTTCTTCGCGCTCTACAGCGTGAACTGGAGCGCGCACCTCGAGGTGCTGCTCCGCCGCATGCTCGACCCGAGCGCCGAGATCGGCTACCCGACCCGCACGACCATCAAGCGGATCACGGGCGACAGGACGCTGCGGCAGGGCGACTCGCTGACCCTGCGCGCCTGGGCGGGCGGCCTCATCCCCCAGCGCGGCTCGCTGCGCGTGCGGCCCAAGGGCGGCGACTGGGAGCGCATCGCCCTCTTCCCTGGCCAGGACCAGACCGAGTTCGCCTACCGCTTCCGCGAGGTCTTCACCCCCTTCGACTACTACGTCCGGCTCGGCGACGCCCGCTCGAGGACCTTCACCGTCCGCGTCATCCCGCCGCCGCGCATCGTCGAGACCCGCGTCCGCCTCCGCTACCCCGCCTACACGCGCGAGGCGCCGAGGACGGTGGACTTCCTGAACCTCGAGGCGCCCGAGGGCACCGAGCTGACCTGGGAGCTGGTGTGCGACAAGCCGCTGGCCTCGGCCGAGATGCTCCGCGACGAGACCGACGCGAGCCCGATGGCGCTCGACCCGACGGGCGCGATCGCCAGCATCACCCTCACGGCGGCCCAGAGCTTCGCCTACCAGTTCGCCTGGAAGGAGAAGACGCACGGCTACGACTACGAGGACGACATCCACTACTTCGTGCAGGTCATCCCCGACTCCCCGCCCCAGGTCGATCTCGTCTCGCCCATCCAGGACGACAAGGCGACCGTGCGCAAGACGCTGACCGTGAGCTTCCTGGCGCGCGACGACTACGGCGTCGCGCAGGCCTGGATCGTCTACCAGCTCAACGACGGCGAGGAGAAGCGCCGGGCCATCGACGTCGCGAGCGGCGCCCTCGTCGAGGGCGAGGCCCGCTGGAGGCTCGCCGAGCCCGACTCCATCCCCGGCCTGGCGGTCGGCGACGTGGTGACCTACGCCATCGAGGTCGCCGACACCCACGAGGCCGGCGACGGGCCGCAGATCAGCCGCTCGGACGCCCGCCGGCTCTTCATCGTCAGCGTGCCCGAGTACCTCCGCTACGTCCTCGAGATGCGCCGGCGCCTCCGACGCGAGATCGAGGGCATGCGCGCCCAGGAAAGGGAGGCCGAGACCGAGGTCGGACGCCTCAAGGACGAGACGCCCGACGAGCCCGTCCAGCCCCGCGACGGCGGCCCCTAGCCGACCGCACGCAGGGCCGCCAGACGATCGCCGAGCGCGGTTTGCCATTGAAAACCGCCGCTCTGTACGATACACCTGTAGAGGAACCATCACCGCGAGGCGAGGGGAACACGATGAGCCGAGCCCTGCTTGCCGCCCTGCTCGTGGCCGCCGCCTGCCTGACGCCGGCCTTCGCCCAGACGGCGTCGCTCGACGACGAGGAGCTGCTGCGGCGCGCCGACCGGGTCATGGCCGAGGCCGAGCGCCAGCACCTCGTCAACCGCCGCATGGGCGCCGGCATCGGCGACTTCAAGGCCCTCGTCGCCGACCTCCTCTCCAACGAGCTGCTCAAGCAGGGCGGCGGCGACCAGATCGACTTCGCCCTCGAGATCCTCACCGACCTCAACGCCGACCACGTGCCCGCCGCCGCCGGCCACCTCGAGCAGGCGCGCCGACAGCTCGTCGCCATGCGGCCCAAGCTCGAAGCCGCAGGCGTCGAGATCGACATCGTCATCAAGGAGCTCGACCGCCTCCTCGCACGAGCTACCTCCACACAGGCCGCCGAGGCGCTCCGCCGCGAGCTCCGCGAGATCATCGAGAAGGAGGAGAAGCTCCAGGACAAGACCAAGGACTGGGGCAAGCAGCAGTTCCAGGAGCCCGAGAAGGCCGAGGAGCAGCGCGAGGAGCTCGCCGAGGAGCAGCAGCAGGTCGCCAAGCAGGTCGAGGCCTTCGAGGAGAGGCTCGAGGAGGCCAAGCAGGCCGAGCAGGACCCCATGCAGAAGGTCAAGCTCGAGCGCGCCGACGAAGAAATGGACAAGGCCGACGCCCAGGAAAAGCTCGAGGACGCCGCCGAGGACATCACCGACAAGAAGCCCATCGAGGCCGTCACCCAGCAGGAGGAAGCCCTCGAGGCCCTCCGCAAGGTCGAGAAGCTCCTCGAGGCCGACGCACGCGAGGCCGACCTCGAGACCAAGAAGGAGCTCCGCGACCAGCTCGAACAGATCAAGGAAGACCAGCAGGACCTCCGAGAGAAGGTCGAGGACGCCACACAGGAGCAATTCCAAGAGCAGCAGAAGGACAACCTCGCCGAGCAGCAGGACATCGAGAACCAGCTCGACGACGCACAGCAGAAAGCCCCCCAGCAGCAGGACGACCCCGTCAAGCAAGCCCTCGACCAGGCCCACGAGGCCATGGAGAACGCACAGCAGCAAATCCAGCAGGCCAAGCAGGACCCCACCGCCCAAGAGCAGAAGAAGGCCGAGGACGCACTCGCCGAGGCCATCGAGCACCTCGACCAGCAGATCGCCCAGGCCGAGAACATGAACGAGCAGGAGCAGGACCTCGCGGGCCAGATCGCCGAGCTCGAGCAAGACCAGCAGCAACTCCGCCAGGAAACCGAGGAACGCCAACAGGAAAACGAGAACGCCCAGGACCTCGAAAACGCCCAGGACCAGCTCGCCAACCAGGCCGAGCAGCTCGCCAACCAGGCTCAGCAGCAGCCCGCTCAGCAGGCCCTCGAACAGGCTCAGCAGGCCATGGAGCAGGCGGCCGAGGCCCTCGAGCAGAATCAGCCCCAGCAGGCACAACAGGCACAACAGCAGGCCGAGCAGGCCCTCGCCGAGGCCCGCGAGCAGGTCGAGCAGGCCGCCGCTCAGCGACAGAGGGCCGAGCAGGCCGAACAGCAACAGCAGGAGAATGCCCAGGCTCTCGAGGAGGCCCGCAACCGCGTCGCCGAGCTCGCCGCGCGCCAGGAGCAGCTACACAACGACACCCAGGCCGCCGAGGAGGGCGAGCTGCCGCAGCAGGCCCAGCCACAGGACGAGCTCGCCGGCGACACCGAGGAGCTCGCCCAGGAAGCGCCCATGGCCAACGAGCAGCTCCAGCAGGCCAGCGAGGCCATGGAGCACGCGGCAGGGGCCCTCGAGCAGACCGACCAGCCCCAGGCACTCGCCCAGCAGGAGGCCGCGCTCGAGGCCCTCGAGCAGGCCGCCGAGGCCTTCGAGGCCGCCCTCGCGCAAATGGAGCCGGGGCAGCCCGAGCAGGCCGTCGCTCAGGCCCCCACCCCCGCCACGCAGCCCGCGCAGCAACAGCCCGAGCAGACCCTCGAATCCCAGACCCAGCAGCCCAAGAGCGAGGAGAGCGAGCGCGTCATCGGCGACAAGAAGGACCCCGAGGGCAAGAAGGTCGCACGCCGCGACGCCAAGTGGAGCCCCATGGCCGCGCGCGAGCGCGAGGAGCTCTACCAGAGCTACGCACGCGAGCTGCCCATCGAGTACCGCGACCTGCTCGAGGCCTACTACAAAGCCCTCGCCAAGTGACGCGGCCCCTGCTCCGGCACCCCCGGAAGGGCGAAGGAACGCGATGAAGAGACTGGCCCTATGCCTGCTCGCGGCCGCCGCGCTCGCCGCGTCGTCGAGCCCCGCCCGCGCGGCCCAGGCGCCCGACGGCCAGGTGCGGGTGGCCGAGCTGTCGCCCGAGGCCGAACAGGCCATCAACCGCGGCCTCCACTACCTCGCCACCCACCAGAACCGCGACGGCTCCTGGGGCGGCAGACACCACGTCGCCATCACCTCGCTGTCGCTCATGGCCTTCATGCTCCAGGGCCACTTCCCCAGGAAAGGCGAGCACGGCCACCTGCTCGACAAGGGCGTCGCCTTCCTCCTCCGCCGCTCCGACGAGGGCGCCGGCTACCTCGGCACCCACAACTATGGCATGTACGAGCACGGCCTCGCCACACTCGCCCTCTCCGAGGTCTGGGGCATGAGCGACCGCCGCGAGATCCGCGACGCCATCAAGCGCGCCGTGGACATCATCCTGCGCGCGCAGAACAAAGAAGGCGGCTGGCGCTACCACCCCCGACCCGAGAGCGCCGACATCTCGGTCACCGTCATGCAGATCGTCGCCCTCGCCTCCGCCTCCGAGGCCGGCATCCTCGTGCCCAAGAAGGTCATCGACCGCGCCCTCGCCTACGTCAAGCGCTGCCAGCGCAAGTTCGAGGGCGGCTTCGGCTACCAGCCAGGCGGCCAGCCCCGCTTCTCGAGCTCCGCCGCGGGCCTCATGTCGCTCCTCATGTGCGGCGAGCGCGACTCCAAGGCCGTCGAGCGGGCCCTCGGCTACATCAAGCGCCTGCCCGACGACAAGTTCGAGAAGACCCAGTGGTACTTCTACGGGCACTACTACGGCATCCAGGCCATGTACCAGGCCGGCGAGGCGCACTACCAGGACTGGTACCCCCAGATCCGCGACGCCCTGCTCGCCAAGCAACAGGACGACGGCCGCTGGGACGTCAGCGGCGAGGGCGCCGACCCCTGCTACGGCACCTCGATGGCCATCCTCATCATCGGCGTCCCGTACCGCTTCCTGCCCATCTACCAGCGCTGACGCGCCGCCTTGCCCTGTGCGCCGCTTCCCGTATACTTGGGGCGGGAGGCCCAGGAGACGCCGATGCGGGGCCGCCGCCCATCCTGCTTCGCCCTGGCCGTGCTCGCGCTGACGTGCGCGCTGGCTGGCGAGGCGCCGCGGCCCGAGCCGCTCGCCGTCGAGCGCGCGCTCGGCGACCTGCGCTCGGGCGACTGGATCCTCCAGTGGAAGGCCCTGCGCGAGCTCGCCACGTGGAAGATCGAGGCGGCCGCGCCCGCCATCCGCGAGGTGCTCGCCAAGGACAAGCGGCCCTGGCTCCGGGGCCGCGCCCTCGTCGCCCTCGCCGAGCTCTCCGGCGACAAGGTCTTCGACGAGGTCGCCCACGCCGCCCGCAACGGCGACCCCGAGCTGCGCGCCGCCGCCGTCGAGGCCCTCGGCATCATCGGCGCCGCCCGCGCCGTCCCCGCCGTCACCGAGCGACTCGCCGACAAGGCCACCGCCGTCCGCTGCCAGGCGCTCGTCGCGCTCGCCCGCATCCAGGGCAAGGCCGCCTGGGACGCCGTCGCACAGCGCCTCGCCGACGAGGACCCCGACATCGTCCGCCACGCCGCCCAGGCCCTCGGCTACGTCGCCACCCCCGAGGCCACCGCCAAGCTCATCGAGCTGCTCGGACACGAACACGACGGCGTCCGCACCGACGCCGCGCGGACCCTCGGCCGCAGCCGCCCCGCCGACGCCATCCTGCCGCTGCTCCGGCGCATGGCCGCCGACCCCCAGGCCGCCGTCCGCGACGCCGCCCGCAAGGCCCTCGCGTCCTACCCGCCCGACGCGCTGGCCGAGCCGCTGGTCGGCGCGCTCATCGGCGAGGAGACCGGCCTCTACGCCGCCGCCCTCCAGGTCCTCGCCCTGCGCCCCACCAGGGCGGCCGCCGACCAGGTCGCTGCCGTCCTCCGCAAGAACGACCCCCACTACCTCGCCGCCCTCCCCTACGCCTTCGACGTCCTCGCCGCCGTCGATGCCGACGCCTACCTCGACGTCTTCACAGGCTTCCTCCACCACGAGAACCGCACGGTCCGCACCAAGGCCGTCGGCGCCGTCGCCCGCTGCACCGCCGCCAACCCCTTCGTCCTGCTCAAGCACTGCCTCACGGCCAAGGACAGCTCCGTGCGCTACCTCGCCTACAAGGCCATGCGCGCCGCCGAGGACAAGGCGCCACCCGAGGGCATCGTCGCCTTCCTCGCCGAGCCGCTCCGCAGCGACGACGCCCGCACCCTCAAGGCCGCGCTCGCCCTGCTCCGCGAGCGGATCGCGCGCGACGACGTGCCACAGGCCACCGACGCCCTCGCCCCGCTCCTGGCGAGCAGCAACCGCGAGGTCCGCCAGGCCGCCGTCAAGGCCATCGAGAAGGTCGCCGACGACGATGCCCGCCGACGCATCGCCCAGGCCCAGGGATACCTCACCGACTGGATGGTCCTCGGCCCCTTCCCCAACGACCGCTCGAACAAGGGCTTCGAGACCGTCTACCCGCCCGAGGCCGAGGCGCGGCTCGACTTCACCCGCCGCTACGAGAGCCGCACCTTCGGCTACGGCGCGCGCGTCGAGATCCGCGACCTCGCCTGCGGCGGCGAGCGCAAGCGCAGCCTCTCGCTGCGGCCGCCCGCCCAGGCGCGCGTCAGGACGGGCAGCGTCATCGTCGCCTACCCGCTCGAGCTGCCGGCCCGCGAGGGCCTCCGCCTCACCGCCTTCGTCGGCCTCGCCGAGGACGCCAAGGGCGACGGCATGGGCTTCCTCATCCGCATCGGCGAGCAGGTCGCCTACAAGCTCGTCGTCAAGAAGCCCGGCCCCTGGCAAAGCGCCGAGGTCGATCTCGCCGCCTACGCCGGCAGGAAGATCACCCTCGAGCTCGTCGCCGACGGGCTCCGCCGCTCCCGCGGCGACCACGCCGCCATCGCCGAGCCCAGGATCCTCGCGGGCGACGACGTCGTCGCCGACCTGCTCGCTCTCCTCCCCAAGGCCGAGCCGCGCGTCGCCGTCCCCGGCATGACCGACCAGCTCGCCTGGACCCCCGTCCGCGTCGCCCGCCTCGACGGCAGCCTCGAGCTCCACGACCTCGTCCCAGGCCTCATCCAGTACCGCACCGCCTACGCCGTCGCCGACGTCGAGCTGCCCGAGCAGACCCCCGTCCGCATCTGGCTCCACCACGACGACGGCGTCAAGCTCTGGCTCAACCGCACCCTCCTCGGCGGCTACCCCTCCCGCGGCGAGCACCACTTCGACACCGCCCTCCCCGCCGGCCGCACCCGGCTCCTCGTCAAGCTCTCGAACCTGACCGAATGGTGGCGCCTGCGCCTCCGCATCACCGACCCCAAAGGCCAGCCCATCGAGGGCCTCAGGCAGGCTGAGTAGTGGACGGGACTCGCGAGCCTGCGTCGTCCTCCAACAGGAGTGGTTCTTGACGCTCCCTACGGGAACTGGTATAATTTGTCCCCACCTGTGCATCTGACTTGACTCATCTCGATATGCCGTGACCGCGCTTGAGTGTGAGCGTGGCCGGTCAGCGCAAGCCTGGGGAGGTAGGGGGCGCTGAGATGTGTCTGCTGTATCGAGGTTCTCCGCACGAAGCGTGGCGTGTTCTGCTCGTGGGCCTCGGGCTGACTGCCTGCGTCGTCTGTGGCTGTAGCCCATCGGGCAGCATCCATGTGGACCGGCCCGAGGTCATCACGCGGGAGCGGCTGGTGCAGCACCGCGTGCGCGAGCTTCAATGGCTGGAGGACAAGCTCGACCCCGATGCGTACTCGCCCACCACCCAGGGCTACCAGGACTTCCGGGCCTTCGAGGGCTTCCTCGGCCAGGTGAGCGCGTCCTTTGACCCCTTGGGCGGGGCGGCCAAGACGGCGCAGAGCGCCGCCGCGCTCGCCGACATGGCACGCGGGCAGGAGCTGGCGGCTCTCAAGCACCAGATCGATGTCCTGAATATCCAGAAGAGCCTCGAGGCCCTCCAGGAGCCAGGGGCGAAGCCGGGGACTCTGCCCGAAGTTAAGCCGACGGAGCCGCCGGACACGAGCCCGAAGGCCGAGCCGCCGCCCCTGAGCGACGCATTCCTCGCGGCCAAGAGGCCCGGCTACCCCGAGGCCGGCCAGGCCTTCGAGACGAAAGCCAAGCTCACCAACGTCGAGCTGCTGCGCGACGAGGCAGCCTACCGGAGCGCCGTCCATGCGGCCATGTGCGGGGCCGAGCTCGACGATACCCACGACCTCAACGGCTACACCCTCTACACCCTGAAGTTCGACGTCACCGTCGTCCCCGGCAGGAGCAACCGCCGCCTCGGGCGCGTTGAGGTCACCCTGCCAGACGTGGCGTCGCGGGAGCTGTCTCTCGCCGACTACGATCGCTGGCTCGATGCGCTCCAGGCGGAGATGACGGAGCACGCCATGGCGCTCCAGCACCGCTGCAACAACGAGCAACTGACGCTCAACGACCTGACGCGCGTCGTCCAGTTCATCCCTGAAGCCAGAAGGCTTGTACGGGATGTGCAACCTGACCGAACGGACCTGGCCCAGAAGGTAAAGGACTTCCGCGAGGCGAACAGCAACGAGATGGGTGGGGATTCGGTCAAGAAGTACCTGCAATCCATGAAGGATGCCAATCCCTGGAAGGACCCCAAGGCGAAGCAACTGAGCTATCGGCAGGCATGGGCGCTGCGGCACGTACAGCAACTCGACATCGGCAAGCCGGCGGAAAGGCGGCAACTCGCGCAGGAGGGGACGAAGAACGTGCTCTTCGGCAAGCTCAACCAGGCACTCAGCCGATTCGAGAACCGCGTCCGCCTGGGCGGCGCGCCAGGGGACACTGTGAAGTTGGGGACCCTGTCGGACGTGCCCGAGGCATCGCCAGAGGTCTTCCGCTTCGCCCTCGCCTTGCTCGTCCTGGCCGAGTACCAGCCGGACCTCCACCACTTCGTCAAGTTCGTCCCGCCTAAGGAACTCGTGCAGCCCGATGCCCGCTGGTCCGTGCCCAGGGTTGACCGGAGCCTGGAGCCGGCGGACAGGGAGTCCTATCTCAGCATTCTGACCCAGGCCCTCGATGGTGAGGAAGGCGCCGTCATCCAGCTCCCGAAGGTGGCCCCGTACGTCTACGCCGTGGAGCCCAAGGAGTACGCCCAGAACATCTCGGACGTGGCGGCACAGGAGCGGTTCACCCGCCTCGTCCTCGCCGTCAAGGCGGCGTTGCCGCAAGCCCAGGGGGCGGACATCGGGCTGTTCACTGACTACATCAAGCAGTCGCAGCTCCGCCTCCAGGCCATTCTGCGCAAGCCGCTCGTCGTCGGCTATGCAGACGGCGTCAGAGGGTTCGGCTGGCTCCTCGGCCCGCGGTTCCGGATCCGCAGGGGAGGCTGGGGCCGCGGCCCCAGGATTGTCTTCGAGCACACGCCCGTCCAGCACTCGCTGGTCGCTGCCGTTGCCGTGCCCGCCTGGTGGACCGAGATGAAGCTGACGGCGAAGAGCCAATGGCAGCGCCGCAAGCCTACGCGCCCGTTCTACAGGAGCGACTTCTGGGAACACGCCAGCAACGAGCCGTCGGTGGCGCTGCCAGCCGACTACAGCGCTCTGACCACCTTCCTGCTGCGGACCCAGCGCGGTGAGCGGCGGCGGCCGCCGTGGATCCTGCCGCTCTCAGGCGGGCAGGCGCTGGTTCACGCGGGTCGCAACGAGCAGGTGCTCGTCCTGGGCCGCGACCTGTGGCGCAACCCCGCCGTCTTCATCGGCTTCCAGCGCGCCAAGAACGTTCAGGTCCTGCCCGACATGCGCGGCCTGCTGGCCAGCTTCGAGCCCGTTGTCATGCCCGCGCGCTACGGCGACGCCAACCCCCGGCTGGACCTGACCGTCGTCACCAGCAATGGGCGAGCCATCCTGCCCCAGAGCGTGGTCGTCCTTCCCCCGTCGGAGGCCCCTGCCGAGGCGCCGACCGTCACGCCCAAGCAACGGATGGTCGCCAAGAACGATACGGTCCTCCAGATCGAGTGCCCCGCTCGGCTGATCCCGCCCGATACCTACTCCACCCATCTGTTCCTCCGGCCGCGCGGGAAACAGGCGTGGACGGGGCTCCCCGGGCGGCTCGCCGTCGAGCACAAGGGCAAGAAAGCGGTCGTCTCGGCCCGCATCAACCTGGAGAACATCAAGAGCAAGGATCTGAAGGACGAGCCGCAAGAGCTCGAGCTCGACGTGCGCTGCCGCCGATTCCCCGATGCCCCGCTCGCCAGCATCGAGGGCAGTCCCCTCGCCAAGACGGTCGTCTACCTCACCAGCAAAGACCAGACGATGGCCGCGCTGGGAACGGATACGCTCAAAGTCGCCGCGAGGAAGGAAGGGGACAAGACGACCTTCGTGGTCGATAACATCACGGTCACCCTCAAACGCTACGACCTGCTGAAGATCCTCCACGAGGGCCTGGAACAGGCCCTCAAGACACGCCTGACCCTCATCACCACCAAGCCCCCGCCCAAGAAGGACGACGGCAAGGGAGGGCCTTCCAAGACAGCTCCCACCTCGAAGGTGCTCCACGCGGTGCGCGCGGAGCCAACGGCCAAGGGCGTCACCTTCACTGTGGAGCAGAAGGACAAGGCAGCAGTCATCCAGATCCACCCAGGCACCATCGACAGATCCACGGAGTCGACGGCCAGATCGTGGGCCGACTGGCTCGAGGATGGAGCGAAGTACGAACTGAAGATCGAGTACCTGCCAGGCCGCCCCGTCCCTGTGGACAAGCCGATCACCGTCGCCAAACCACAACAGCAGGCCCCGACAACACATTAGCAGCGGACACCACGGTAGCAGCCCCCGTCGTCGGCGACTGAGCCCCGCACGCACGCGCCGACACCCGCCCGGCAACCCACTACCCGTGCGGCAGCACAATGCGCTTGACCCACCGCTCCGTCTTGCGTATCATGCGGACATGCGGAGCGAGACGGCTGCCGGCGAGGCCCTGTGAAGGTGTGACGTGGCGCACGGGCTGACGAGCGTGGCCTTCCTGAACATCGGCCTGCCCGAGACGCTGGTGATCGGGGGGGTGTTGCTGCTGCTCTTCGCGCCCGGGATGGCGCGGACCCTCGGCGGGCTGGCCCGCACGCTCTTCGAGGTCAAGCGCGGCGTGGACAATGCCAAGCGGGACATCACGAGCACCGTCACGCGCGAGATCCACAGCGCCATCGGCGGCGTGGACAAGGCAGCAGAAGGCAAGCGCCGCACCCGCGAGCCCACCGACGCCAAGTAGCCCCCTCGCCCCCCTCCGCTCACCGACCGCCAGGCGGCGCTGTCGTCACCGTCACGTCGTCGAGCAGCGAACGGCCGTCGGCGCCGACCAGCTCGACGTAGAACTCCCAGTCGGCCTTCCCCTGCTCGATCTTCAGCAGCAGCTCGTTGGCGCCGCGGCGCAGGTGGATCGGCACGATGTTCTGGCGCGGCGTGGCCGCGCGCTCCTCGTGGAGCGCGAAGACCGCCTTGCGGTTGACCCACACCTTGCAGCCGTCGTCGCTGCCGAGCTCGAGGCTCGCCGCGCGGCTCCTGGGGCTGTGCACCCAGCAGACGGCGTAGGCGACCACGTCCTCGCTGGGCTCGAGCAGCAGGTGCAGCCGCACGGCGTTCTCGGGGGCCCTGTGGCGGCGCCAGCGGACGGGGCCGCGGGTGCCCGTGTAGGCCTTGCGGAGGTCCACCGCCTCGCCCTCCGGCGGGACGGCGGTGTCGAAGCCCTTGTCGTCGGCGTTGGGGACGGGCCCGAGGAGCAGCCAGG
>CBFDBL010000060.1:0-15998 GCA_965603035.1 uncultured bacterium | reverse complement strand
CCCATCCAGCTCCCCTTGGAGGGCTGGATCGGGATCTTGTACTTGATGCCGTCGCCCCGGTACTCGGGCCTGCTGCTCACGACGCCGATGCGGAGGGCGAGCCGCTCCGAGTAGAGGTGATAGAGCTTCTCCGCCAGCTCGAACATCCCGGGCACGCGCTCGTGGAACCGAGCGGTTCCCCTCTCATCCCACGCCGCCATCTCCTTCTTGTCCACGCAGTGGCGGAAGTGGGCCGACTCCTTGGACCACCACGGGTCCTTCTCGTTCCGCCACCACGAGTGGAGCTCCGTGCCCAGCATGATCCCACCGGTGAAGTTGTGGGCGATCTCCTCCCCGCTCAAGGCTTCCTCGTGCAGGCGGACCACGGCCAGGTCGCCGCTGAAGGAGGGCTTGCCCGCCGACTCGCCGCCGAGCACCATCCGGTGCCCCTTGCGGATGACCATCTTGCGGCCCCTGCTCGAGACCTTCTTGCCGTCGAGGTACCACGTCTCGGCGTCCGCCGTGCGGTTCACGACGATGTGGCGCCACTTGCCCGAGCCGGTGAACGTGGCGGGGCAGGTCAGCGGCGCAGACGTTTCCTTTCCATCCTCCGACTGCCAGCCGAGGATCACTTCCCCTTTGGAGGGCTTCTCGTCGCGCACCCAGACCTCGAGCGCCATGTCCTCACCGCCGGCGGCCGCGTCCTCGACGGCGAAGTTCCCCCTCATGATGTCGTTCCCGTCGAACCGGACCGCTGGCGATTCGGGGGTGGAGACGCAGTGGGGATACCTCTCGGCCCGTTGGGTGTGAGGGACGTGCAGACCGAAATCGCCGAAGGACCCGCCGACCTTGTTGCGCCTGCCGCCGCCCGAGTAGCCGCAGTTGTACCAGTGAAGCGCGGTGTCGCCCTCGAACGTGCGGGACACCATGAACTCCGCGTGCAGATCGATATCCAGCTTGCCGGCCACCGCGAGCTTACCCAAGAGTTCGCCCGTCACCAGCGACTTCTCTCTCTCCATGCCCGTTCCGGTCGCCGCGCACAGCAGGGCAAGAGCCCCGATCCCCGCGACAACCCTGCACACTCGCACCGATCTGTTCATCCGACATGGCTCCTGTGGTGGTTCAACGCAGGCCATCGCAACTTCCGCATGGTACCCCGAGATCTCCGTTCGCCGCAACTCGGCAACGCAGAGGGACGTGCCCGGCAGGTTTGACGGTCGGCGGGCGCGGTGTGCGGGCCGGCCTCAGCGCGGCACGACCCAGATGTTGCGGTAGAAGACGGGGTTGCCGTGGGCCTGGATGAAGATGGGGCCGGGGGCGTCGGTCACCGGCCCGTGGACGGGCGCGGCGGTGGTGTGGGTCTTGGCGAGCTCCTGGTTGTCGTGGATCACCACGCCGTTGAGCCGCACCGTGATGCGGCCGTGCTCGACCACCTTGCCGTCGGGGCCGAGCTTCGGGGCGGTGAACGCCACGTCGTAGGTCTGCCAGGCGAGCGGCGGGAGGCACATGTTCAGGCGCGGCCGGGCGATCGAGTAGATGCCGCCGCACTCGTTCTGCTCGCCGGTCAGGCCGAACGAATCGAGCACCTGGGTCTCGTAGCGGCCCGCGTGGTAGACGCCGCTGTTGCCCCGGCCCTGTCCGCGGGCGTAGGGCTTGTAGGGCGTGCGGAACTCGAGGTGCGCAGTGTAGCTCTTGAACGTGGGGATGCTCGTGATGTTGGTGTTGGCCAGCAGGCCGTCCACGATCTTGCCGTTCTTCCAGTGCTCGGCCGTGGTGCCGTCGAAGAGGACGACGGCGCCCTTCGGCGGCTTGGCGCCCAGGGTGGGGCTCTTGCGCTCGATGCGCGGGAGGGTGGCGAGCGTCTGGCCGCCCTGCTTCACGACCATCGTGCCGCCGCGAATCTCGGCGATCGTCTTCCTATCCCCGGTGGCCAGCCGCACGACGTCGCCCTCGCGCTTGCCGCTCAGCTTCGTGCGGCTCTTCTCGCGCGTCCAGCCCAGCCCGGGCAGGCCGCCCTCGAGCAGGTAGGCGTCGAACTGCCCGCCGCCCAGCGCCACAACCTGCACGCCCCACGGCGCCCCAGCCTTGTCGACGCCATACTCGCCCTGGACCAGGAAATCGGGATCCTCCTTCGCCGCCTTCGCCGGGTCGGACCACGTCGGGTTCGGCTTCTTTGGCTTCCGCGCCCCCGCCCACCCGGGCAGAGCGACCGTCAACGCGAGCAAGCCGATCCACACTGTCCTCATGGCAGCACTCCTTTCACGCCATTGCCCTCTCTCCGGGGCAGGTGAGCACGATTCTACCTCATGTCAGCACGGGGCGACAAGGCACCCTCCGTCAGATCCCGCAGGCCAGCGAAGTGGCGCGGCCGGCGGGAAGCCGAATGCGCCAGGCCCCGTCGGGGAGCCGCGTCGGCGCGCCCAGAGCCCCGTCGTCGGCTCGCACGGACCTCAGGGGGAATCCCGCGCTCAGGCACACGGTCTGCTCCCGCGCGCTGCGCAGGCGCACGGCGATGCGGCGGAGCAGCAGGCTCCAGTGCAGCTCCTCGACCACGATGCCGCCCCGCGCCCGCGCGCCGCGTAAGGTCCCGCGCCGCAAGGCATCCGCGGGCAGCGCCGGCAAGAGCACGAGCCGCCCCGGCTCCGAGTGGACGAGCATCTTCATCAGGACTGCGGGCAGGCAGAGGGTCGCGTCGAGGTTGTAGATCCGCAGCCCGGGGTTGTGGCACGTGATGAGGCTCGTGTTGAGGAAGGCCTCGCGCGCGAAGAGCGAGAGCATCTGCCACACGAGATCGGGACGCCGCAGCCGCACGGCGATGAGCGCGGCGTGCATGAGGCCGTGGGCCGACTTGTTGCCGAGGCCGGCCTCGAGGCGCTTCTCCATCCCGCGCCGCGCGGCGGCGAAGAGCTCGGGCGTGCGCTCGGGCGAGATCTCGAGCGAGGGGTAGACGGGATAGAGATGGGAGCTGTGGCGATGGCTGTAGCGGTCCTCGAGCCCGTCGAGCGCCCACTCGGCCAGGGCGCCGTCGCCGTTGATCCGATAGGGTGGCAGCCGCTCGAGCAGGCGCTCCCAGCGCGGCACGCTCTCGGCCTCGATGCCGAGCTCGCGGCACGCGGCGAGCAGGCTCGCGAGCGCCTCGCGGCAGATGGCGATCTCGCACGTCGCGTTGGGCACCACGTTCGTGCTCTGCTCGGCGGGCGTCATCACCGGGCTGTTCTCCGGCGAGATCGACGGGTAGAACTCCACCGGCCCGTCCGCCTCCGCGCGCTCGGCCAGGAAGTCCTCGTAGAAGCCCACCACCTCCTTGAGCAGCGGCACCACCCGCTCGGCCAGGAACGCGCGGTCGCCAGTGTAGAGGTAGTGCTCGGTGAAGTAGCTGGCCAGCCATCCCGCCCCGCCCGTCCAGGGGTAGGTGGCCATGAGGACGACCCCGTGGCGCCAGCCCTGGCAGAGGTCGGTCACCACGCCCCGGCAGCCGTAAAGCGCCTGGGCGTTGCGCCGCCAGTCGGGCAGGTGCCGCTCGACGAAGCGGAAGTAGGTCTCCATCACCTCGGGCAGGTCGCCCTGCGAGCCGGCGGCGATGGCCAGGTTGAGGTTGGCGTCGAAGGTGTAGCGCCCGTCCCACGGCGGCGACCAGTCGTTTCCCCAGATGCCCGTCAGCGACGGCGGCAGATAGCCCGTGCCGCCGCAGATCAGGGCGTAGCGGCCCACGGCGTGGAGCAGCTCGAGGAGCTCTGGTGTGGGCCCGTGCACCCGGGCGCGCTCGAGCAGGGCCTCGCTGCTCTCGGCGCGGGCGGCGTCGCCACCCAGGTCGAGGGTCACGCGGCGGAACATCGCGCCATGCTCGGCGGCGTGCGGGGCCAGCAGCGCGCCGTAGTCGTCGGGCAGCTCGTCCAGCCGCGCCCGCAGGCCCTCCCGATCGGCCTCCCGGCCGCGCTCCAGGTACTCGACGGCGAGCAGCAGCAGCACGCGCCGCGCGCCGCGCACGTCCACCCGCTGGCCCTCGACGGCCGACGCCCGGCCCCCCTCGGCCACGAGCCGGCCCAGCGCGTGGTAGCCCTCGGGCTCGGGCCGGCCGAGTGTCCGGCCATAGACCGCGTGGAGGGTGAGCTCGTCGGCGTCGTGGCGGATCTGGAACGACGCGAAGTCGCCCGCCTGCTTGCCGGGGGCCTCGGCTAGGCGGAGCGCTCCGTCGAACGTCGCCCCCGTGGGCGGGACGATCTCGAGCACGATGACATCGTGTGCCCGCGACACGAAGGCCCGGCGCAGCCAGTCGCCGCGCGCGTCGGTCCACAGGACGCTCAGCTCGCCGGTCGCGAGGTCCATCGCGCGTCGGTACCGCTCGATCGAGCCCATGGCCACGCTGTCGATGTGCAGGTGGAACGCCGGATGGACCCTCTCGTAGGGCAGGCGCACGCCCGCGACCTGCGCCGCGTCCCCGAACCGCTCGGCGCACCACGCCCGCACCCGCTCCACCACCATCAGGTCGGCATCGCGGTAGCGCCGCTCCTCGGCGATCCGTCGGGCCTCGCGCCACGCCTCGGCCAGCTCGGCCGGCTCGGGAGCGACGTCGGTGGTCGGTACCCAGCACTTCTCGTGATTCACCACGACCACCTCGTCGAGCGGGCGGCCCAGGACCATGATGCCCGCGGTCCCGTTCCCGCTCACGAGCGCGTCCTCCCACCGCATCGCCGGCGCTCGGCTCGTCACGCGCGTCGCGATCATGGCTCTTCCCCGGTCCGTCTGGGTGCCAGGGGGCAGCGGACTCCAGCACATGCTGGCTGAGGACAGGGGGCCGCCGGCGACATCGCGTCGGCGCGCCAGCAGCCCGCGAGCCCGCGGGGGCTCAGCGGCCCCCTTCCCCGCCCATGCAGACGACGTGACCGTCCTCGAGCGCGAGGTAGAGCCGGCCGCCGGCCGCGGCCATGCCGTCGAAGACAGGGGGCGCGTCGAGGCGGTACCGCCCCAGCTCGGCACCGTCGGCGGTCGCGAGCGCCAGGAGCACGCCCCCGGGGTTCTCGTCCGGCACTTCCGGCGCATCCACGGCGGCCGCCGGCGGGCCGGCGACGAACAGCACCTTGCCAGCCAGGACCATCGCCCGGGCCAGGATCGGCACGCGCTTCGTCCACCGTTGCTTCCGCTCGTCGCGGCCCAGGGCGAACAGCCGGTACGCAGCGTCTTGCAGGTGGTTCGACCAGTGGATGCTGGCGCGGCCGAAGCCGTAGACCGACGACGCGTCGAACACGAGCAGCCGGCCGTAGACGAGGTTCCTGTCGCGCCCGCTACAGCCGGTCGACAGGGAGCAGCGGGTGCCGAAGATCCAGTACGAGCGGTGAGGCCACGTGTCGTCGAGGAAGCCGGTGAGGGTGAACAGGTGGGGATTGCCCTTGGCCTGTAGGCCGCCGCGCTTGTCGAAGACCATGTCGCGCAGGTAGACGCACCGCTCGTCGCCGGAGAGGATATCCGCGAGCGCGCCGGGCATGTTGCAGGGGCCGTAGTGCTTGGGCTGCTTGCCCGTCTCGGGGTCGGGGCTGTAGATCGGCGTCCTCGACAGGGTCTTGCCTGTCTCGGGCTGAACGCGATAGAGGGTGATGCCGCCGTCCAGATAGGACGATCTGCCCGCCGAGAAGTAGGCCGCGTCGCCCTGCACGAGCACGCTGCCGGGCACGGGTGATGGGGATTCGAGCTGGCCGCAGGCCGCGATGCGCCGCTCGTCGCGGGCCGCTCGCAGGCGCCAGGCCAGCACGCCGTCCGCCGCTCGCACGCTGTAGACGCACCCGTCGCGGCACCCGAAGATCGCCCGGCCCTTGTGCAGTGTCGGCGGCGAGTCCACGCGAGCGCCCGCGGTGAAACGCCACGCCGGCCGACCCGACTCCGCGTCCAGCGCACAAAGCCTGTGCTCATCCACCGAGGCCACGAACACCCTGCCCCCGGCCACGGTCGGGCTGGTGAGCTGGTCGCCCCCCGTCACCTGCCACGCGCGGCGCAACTGCGCGGGCACCACGGACGACGAGCAGCCGCTGCGTTGCGCGTCGTGGCGATAGGTCGGCCAGTCGGAGGGCGTGTCGAGCTTCGCGGCTCGCGGCTCGGGTGCCCCGTGGGCGGGGCCTGTCTCAAGCTGCGGTGGAGCGGGCTCGTCGGCCATCGCCTTGGCGGGGCCGGAGGCGAGGGCATGGAAGCCGTCGAGCTTCGCCGCGATGTAGCAGCCGCACGCGTGCGGCGGCGCGTAGAGCAGGCCGTTGCAGGGCATGACGCCGTAGCGGCACACGCCGCGCACCCAACTGTGCCAGAGGACGTCGCCGCTCTGGAGATCGATGAACTCGGCGCCCCGCCTGCCGGCGATGATGTAGCGGTCGGTGGCCTTGTTCTGCCAGCAGCGGTGGTGGTGGCCCGGGCCTTCGGGCTCGACGAGCTTGAGGATCTTGCCGGTGGCCAGGTCGCGCTGCGTTGCGAAGTACGGGCCCCACGGAGGCCCCGTGTGCTTCCTGCCCGTATCGTACGGCCTGAATCCGCCCAGCCACAGCGAGCCGTTGATGACGAAGGCGTCGCGGATCTGACACAGCTTGGCGGGCTGGGTCCACAGGGTCTTGCCCGTCTCCGCCGACAGCGCCGTCACGGTCTCGCCGCTGGCGCAGATCGCGCGGCCGTCCGACACCACCCGCAGGCGAGACGAGGGCACCGCCCACCGCTCGCGGCCCGTCTTCAGATCGCGGCAGACGACGTCTCGCCCCTTCTGGTAGAAGACCTGGTCGCCGACGGCGCACAGGCTCAGGGGCCTCAGGCCGGCGACGTCCGCACCAGCCCTCTTCCAGAGCACGCGGCCCGACTCGGCATCGAGTGCGAGCAGCGTTCGCTTCGCCTTGGCTTCGATCCCACGGAACCGTTTGATCAGCGGCAGCACGGTCTCTCGCGCATGCAGGGGCGACTTCTCCTGCTTCGCGAGCTGTGCCCACCTGTCGAACTCGGCGACCCGGTCGTCGGTAACGGTTCGGACGGCGAGCAGGAGGAGGCCCTTGTGGCACAGGACTTCCTCCGTGCCGTGGGTCTGCTCGTAGACCTTGAGGGTCCGTCCCGTCGCTGCGTCCACGGCGCTGAGCGGCGCGTGGTAGCCGAGGGTGATGTAGACGCGGTCGCCGACGGCGACCAGCTTGCGCTGAAGCTGGGGGGGCTGCTGGGTCCAGCCACAGAGGTGGGAGAACCACGTCGCGACGGGCCGCTTCCAGAGCAGGACTCCGCTGTAGGCATCGCGGGCGACCAGGCGCCATTGCGGGAGCCGGCGGAGCGAGACGACGGGGGCCTCGTCGGCAACGTAGAAGATCCGCCCGCCCGTCGAGACCACGGCGAAGATGCTGGGCGTGTGCTCGTGGCTGCGGGTGTGGCGCGGCAGTGCGATCCACTGGACGCGGCGCGGCGGCCCGACCACCGCGTCGTGGGCCACCGCGTTCCCGCTCGCGTCGTGGAGGAAGTGGGTCCACTCGTCGGTGTTGCCGGGGCGCGGCTTGACGGCCTTCGTCCAGGGGCCGCCCCGCTTCACGTACGCGGTGCCGCCGGGGGCGAGCACGCGCATCGCCTCCTCCATCGGCACGTCGCCGAGGCGCTCCGCCACCACCAGGCTCGCCAGGTTGTCCACGTACGGCAGACGCTTCCCGTCGAACCGCTCGACCGACACCGGGCCGTAGGCCCCACGCTTCTGGATGTACTCCCGCGCCTGGCGGACCGCTCCCGCATCGGCGGACAGGCCGTGCACCAGGTAGCTCTCGCGCGCGCGGAGCGCCGCCGTCAGCGTGCCGTCGCCACAGCCGATGTGGACGATCAGCCCGCCCTGGAACCCGGCGGCCTCCAGGATCTGTTGCGCCAGCGCGCGCTCCGCGCCCCCGTCGGCCGCGCCGGCGGCCGTCACCGAGGCGAGCACCGCGAGGGAGAGAAGGCCCGCGCGAACGACGCGGCCAGGCGGCACTGCTGTGGCCATGGATCCGCCTCCTGCATCTGAGACAACGGTCCGACAGAGCCCTCTGCCAGAGGGCCTTCGAGCCGGCGCGGCCCCGGGCTCGTGCCCCTCATTATGGCGAAGGCCCCCGCCGGCCGCAATCGCCCAATGCCTCGAGCAGCGCCCGGGGGAGCGTACCCGCTTGCGCATCCAGGCCGTGCCGGCATAATGCTGTGCAGGAGCATACGCGATCGGCACCCGCGCGGGTGAAGCCAGGAGGAAGCAGATGCAGCGCCGCAGTTTCCTGAAGTGGGTGGGCGTCGTCGCCACGAGCCGCCTGGCCGCGAGGGCCCTGGCGGCGGCAGGCGGGCCGGGCCGACGGCCCAATATCCTGTTCGTGACCGTCGACGACATGAGCTGCGACTCGGTCGGCGCCTTCGGCTGCCGCGTGCCCGACACGACGCCCCATGTCGACCGCCTCGCGGGCGAGGGGGTGCGGTTCGTGCACGCGCACGTGCAGGTGGCCAACTGCGTGCCCTCGCGGAACGTGATGCAGACGGGCCGGTACCCCCACACGAGCGGGGTGGAGGGGTTCTACAAGGTGGAGGTGGACTTCCCGATCCTGCCCGACGTCCTCAAGGAGCACGGCTACTTCGTCGGCGTCAAGGGCAAGGTCAGCCACTCGAGTCCCTACTCGCCCTACCCGTGGGACATCGTGGAGCAGCAGGTGACCCCGCGCGGCGCGGCGCGCAGCAGCAAGGGCTTCCACGCGTTCACCACCCGCGCGATCCGCGCCAGCCAGGCGGCGAAGAAGCCCTTCTACCTGGTCGTCAACATCTCCGACCCCCACAAGCCGTTCTACGGCGAGGAGCGGTCGAAGCGCGCGGGCTACGACGACTACCCGCCCTCGCGCGTCTACCGCGACAGCGAGATCCCCATCCCCGGGTTCCTGCCCGACCTGCCGGTCGTCCGGGCCGAGGTCAAGCAGTACTACGACAGCGTGCGCAGGGCCGACGACTGCGTGGGCGCCGTGCTCCAGGCGCTCGGCGACTCGGGCGCCGCGGCCGAGACCGTGGTCATGTTCCTCTCCGACCACGGCATGCCCTTCCCCTTCGCCAAGACCAACATCTATCACCACAGCACGCACACGCCCTGGATCGTGCGCTGGCCGGGCAGGGTGAAGCCTGGCTCGGTGGACCGCGCGCACATGGTCTCCGCGGTGGACTTCATGCCGACGGTGCTCGACATCGCGGGCATCGCTCACCCTGCGGGGCTCGAGGGCAGGTCGTTCCTGCCGCTGCTGCTGGGGCAGAAGCAGGAGGGCCGCGACTGGGTGATCAAGGAGTACAACGAGAACGCCGGCGGCAACCGCCACCCCATGCGCAGCGTCGAGACGCGGCGGTACGGCTACATCTTCAACCCGTGGTCCGACGGCACGCGCCGGTTCCGGACGGCGACCCAGGGCACGCGGACGTACAAGCGGATGCAGGAGCTGGCCCCGACGGACAAGCGGATCGCGGCGCGCCTGCGGCACTTCGACCACCGCACGGTCGAGGAGCTCTACGACTACGAGAAGGACCCCGACGCGCTGCACAACTTGGTGGGCGACCCCAAGCATCGGGCCGAGCTCGAGCGCCTCCGCCGCGTGCTCGGCGACTGGATGGCCCGCACGAAGGACCCCTGCCTCGAGGCCTTCCGCCACCGCGACGACCCCACGGCCCTCGAGGCATACATGAAGAAGCAGGACCAGATGACCGCCGAGCGCCGGCGCAAGCGGGCGCGCAGCCCCGCGCGGAAGGGCAAGGCCAGGAACATCCTCGCCCTGGCTCCGCCTGCCTCGGCCCCCCGCGGCGCCACCGTCACGCTCGCCGTGCGCCACCGCATCCCAGAGAACCTCGGCGAGCAGCTCGTCCACGTGACCCTCAAAACAGGCGACGGCAAGCGGATCGAGCGAAAGGTCCTTAAGGCCCGAGGCACGGGCACCCTGGACGTGACCTTCGCGGTGCCCGGCGACGCAGGGCTCGACACGGTCGTCTTCGCGGCCTTCATCGGGAAGGACTACCCGAGCTGCCTCCAGCACGTCGCGACCAAGCCCGTGCCCGTGAAGTAGCTGCGGGCCGCTAGGCGCGGTAGCGGCCGTAGTCGAGGGCCAGCTCGTAGGCGGTCGTGAGGTTCTCGAAGGGCATCAGGCGGCTCATGGCCTGGAGCTTGAACAGGAAGCCGCCGCCTGGCGCCAGGACGTCGATCACCTGCCGCACGTGCTCGCGGACCTCGTCCACCGTGCCGAAGGGCAGCACCCGCTCGATGTCCACGCCCCCCTCGAACGCCAGGCGCTCGCCGAACTCGCCCTTGAGCCGCACGGGGTCCATGTGGTCCAGGGGCAGGATGGGGTTCAGGATGTCCACCCCGCAGTCGGCGAGCTGGGCCACGAGAGGCATGATCTGGCCGTGGGAGTGTAGGTAGAACCGGACGTGGGGCCAGCGGCTCTTGACCCGGCCGATGAGGTCGGCGTAGTAGGGGGTGACCAGGGCCCGGAAGTCCTCGGGCGACATGTACGGCGCGGTCGAGTGGCCGAAGTCGTCGCCGGTGGACACGATGTCGGTGCAGTCGCCGACCTGCTCGAGCACCTTGAGAACCATGGTGGCGTTGATGTGGTGGATGCGGTCGGCGATGGCGCGCAGGAGGTCGGGGCAGAGCTTGACATCGAGCATCCAGCGGTCGAACCCGCGCAGGTAGTGGTAGCGGTGGAACAGTGGCTCGACGCCGACCTGGGTCGCAAACTCGCCGGCCTCGCGCGCCGCCTCCGCGCGCTCCCGCGCCTCGGGCGCGACCGTCATGGCCTCGGGGTCGGGCCACGGGAAGCGCTCGACGTCCGCCACCGTCTGCGCCTCGGCCAGCGGCGAGTGCACGCAGTAGGGCATGCCCACGCCCTTGTACTGGAAGCGGCAGCCGTAGGCGTCCTCGGTCAGGTCCTCCCCGATCGTCTCCTGCCGGCTCGGCCCGTTGACCACCCCGCCGATGCCCACCCGCTGGTCGAACGGGAAGCTGTCGAGGAACTGCTGCACCCGTTCCTCGTACGGCTCGCGCATGCGGATGACGTTGGGCCGGAACAGGGGCAGCCGGTCCGTCTCCTCGTGGTCGATGGCCCGCAGCACGCGCTCTCGTGAGGTCACGCCTGCTCTCCTTGCTCGCTACGCCTGGGGTGGCCGACGTCCTGCCGCGCTGGATGCCTATGCTACGCTGGCCGACGCTCCATCGTCAACTCGACCGAGCAGGCGGCGCCGAGACGACGCTGGAGTGCGCCAGCGGAGCGCCGTCTGGGGAGCCAGCGTCCGGGTCATTGCCGCTCGTCGGCGAGGGTCTGGCAGAGGGCGGCGGAGGCGGAGGCGAGGCCGTCGAGCGCATAGCCACCCTCGAGCACGGCGATGAGCCTGCCCTCCGCCGACTCGCCGGCGAGCGCGAGCATCAGGCGGGTGAGCTGGGCGAAGTCGGCGTCGGTCAGGCGGAAGCGGCCGAGCGGGTCGTCGATGCGGGAGTCGAAGCCGGCGGAGATGAGCACGAGCTCGGGCCGGAACTTCGCAGCGGCGGGCAGCAGCTTGTCGCGGAAGGCGCCGACGATCTCCTTGCGGCCCGCGCCCGCGGGGAACGGGCAGTTGAGCGTCGTGCCCCTGCCCTTGCCCGTGCCCGTCTCGTCGGCCGCGCCGGTGCCGGGGTACCACGGCGACTGGTGGGTGCTGAAGAAGAAGACGGAGGGGTCGGCGTAGAAGATGTCCTGGGTGCCGTTGCCGTGGTGGACGTCCCAGTCGGCGATGAGCACCTTGCCGATGCGGTGCCTGCGCTGTGCGTAGCGCGCGGCGATGGCGGCGTTGTTGAACAGGCAGAAGCCCATGCCGCGGGTCGGCGTCGCGTGGTGCCCGGGAGGCCGGACGACGCAGAAGGCGTTGCGGAAGCGCTTGGCTACCACGTCGTCCACCGCCCGGCACACCCCGCCGGCCGCGTGGAGCGCGGCCTCGAGCGAATCGGGGCACAGGCTCGTGTCGCCCGTGCTCAGGCGCCGCTGCCCGGCCGCGACGTCCTTCCGCACGGTTGCCAGGTACGCTGCCTGGTGGCAGGCCAGGATGTCCCGCTCCGCGGCCTCCCGCGGCTCGAGGAAGGCGAGCCGCCCGGCGAGGTCGGGCTTCCGCAGCCGCTCGACGATCGCGTCGCAGCGTGCCGGCGACTCGGGGTGCGTCGCCGCGGGCCGGTGCTTCTTGTAGACGGGGGCGTAGACGATCGCGGTCGTCGGGCCGTCGCCGCGCTCGCGGCCCAGGGCCACGGCGGCTCCGGCGAGCCGGCCGAGGAACTGCCTGCGATTCGGCTCATGGCGACGCATGCCGGTCCCCTCGCCCTGGCGGCCCGCGCCCATTCTACCACCTGGCAGCCCGTGGCTGAAGCGCCGTCAGGCTGCTAGCCATCGGTACTGCGCTCCGGCTTGCCCTTCGGCTGCTCGGCAGGCGCGTGGCACAGGCGCGGGTCCTCGGCGATCCAGGCGATCATCTCGGCGATGCCGCGGTTCTGCCAGGCATAGTAGGGCACGGCGGTGACCGCGGCGGGCCGCTTGCCGTCGGCGAGGCCCTGGCCGCGCAGGACGGTGACGCCGCCGAGCAGGTTGGGGCGGTGCTCGGCGCGGATCTCGGCGTCCTTGGGAAGGGCCATGTTCAGCACGGAGCCGTCGTGGTCGATGCCCTCGAAGCAATAGACGAGGGGGCCGCGCATGAGGGCGACCCGCCCGCGGTCGTGCTGGACATTGTGGTGGGCGTAGACGCGGCGCGGGAGCATGGGGAAGTGCAGCGTCACCGTGCTGCCGGGCCGCCAGGGGCCGCCGAGCCGCAGGTAGCCGTTCTCGAGCGGGCCGGGGACGTACTTGCGGCCGTTGACGACCGCTGTCCAGACCGCGCGGGGGCCGTCGCCGTAGCGGTAGAGGTCGCTCGGCACGGGGCCAGGGCCTCGGATCCAGCCGGGGATGCGCAGGCAGAGGTCGAACGCGCAGGGCTGGTCGGGCTCGACGGCGAGGGTCACGCGGCCGTCCCAGGGGTACTCCGTCTCCTGGCGGAGCGTCACCGTGCGGTCGCCGCGCTGGAGGGTGGCGGTGCCGCCGACGTAGAGGTTGACGTAGATGCCCCTGTCGTCGGTGGCGTAGGCCCACCGGCCGATGCCTGCGACGAAGCCGGGGAGCTTGGCGGGACAGCAGAACAGGTAGCGGGTGCGGACGCCGCCGTGCGGTCCGTCGCGCCCGTCGCGTCCGACGGCGAGCTTGTTGGAGTAGAAGTAGCGGGTGCCGTCGAGGCTGATGCCGCTGAGGCCGCCGTTGTAGGCGACGAGCTCGACGAGGTCGGCGTAGCGGGCGTCGGCGGCGAGCAGGTTGCGGCGGTGGTTCCACTGGGCGTGTGCGATGTTGGCGCAGCACTCGCAGTAGCAGCCCGCGTTGTCGAGCGCGTAGTCCTCGGCGAGCTGCTCGGCGCTGGCGGGGCCGCCGACGCCGCCGTGGACGTAGAGGCGGCGGTCCACGATGCTGTGCCACAGGCTGTCGAGGGCTTTCCGGGTCTCGGGCTGGTCGAGATGGCGGCACAGGTCGGTCGCGGCGCTGTAGAGGTAGTGGATGCGGACGGCGTGGCCCCAGGCCTTGCGCTGCTGCTCGACGGGCTTCCACGACTCGCGGTCGCCGAGGTCGGGCGGCCGCCCATGGTGGCCGTGGTGGACGATGTGGTCGGCGAGCTCGAGGTACTTGCGCTCGCCCGTCGCCTCGAAGAGCTTGACGAGGCCGATGCCGGCCTGGGGGTGGTCGGCGTAGTCGATGGGCTTGCCGGGCAGGAAGCGGCGCGCGACGCAGTCGGCCATCTTGACGGCGACGTCGAGGAACGTTCGCTTGCCCGTGGCGCGGAAGTGGGCCGCCGCCGACTCGAAGAGGTGTCCCGCGCAGTAGAGCTGTCCGATGCCTTTGGGCCACTGCTCGATGGTGCCCTTGAAGCGCTGGTCGGCGCCGTAGCCGAGGCGGGCCTTGCGGGCGTTGGTCGGGCTCTGGGGGTGGTCGTCGGGCAGCATGAACATCTGGTTGATGTAGCCGTCGCCGGCCTGCGCCGCGGCATAGAGCGCGATCAGCTCATCCAGCGTCTGCTCCAGCTTCGGGTCGCGCCGCCACGCCAGGGTGTAGGACGCGGCCTCCATGATCTTCCAGAGGTCGGAGTCCGGCGAGTTGTACGTGCGGATGCGCCCGTCGCGCTTCCGGCCGGCGAGGATCCGCAGGTTGTCGAGCTTTCCCTGCTCCTCGGCGATCGTCAGCAGGTCGGGGATCGTCACCTTCTGCACCCGCTCGATCCGCGGCGCCCAGAAGGCGTCGGCGATGTGCACCTGGTCGAAGGGCACGGCTCTCAGCGCGGAGTGCTGGGGCGCCGGGGCGCCGAACGCAGCGGCGAGGGCGCTCGCCATGATGAGGCTCCAATGACTGTAGCCGCTCATTCCCGCCCACCTGTAGGGTCGGTTGCCGGGGACGTGGCGGGGCCGCGAGCGCTCGCGGCCCATGCGGCTCGGCCGGAGCCTCGCCCTCCCGTCCTGCCCTGGCGGCGTCGGTCAGTCGAGCCGTTTGACTTCGATGTTGCGGAAGGCGACGGGGTCGCTGTGGCCGGCGAAGCCGAAGTGGCCCTTGGTGCGGTCCTTGCCAGGGTGGGGGCGGTTGCCCATGGTCTTGGTGACCTTGGCGAGGTCGCAGTCGAGGATGATGGTGCCGTTGAGCTCGACCTGGATGGTGGAGCCGCGGACGGTGACCTTCTGGTAGTTCCACTCGCCGACGGGGCGCTGGTAGCCGCGATGGGCGGCGGCCATGCCGTAGGCGGAGCCGTGGAACTGCATGGGGTTGAGCTTGGCCCATCGCGGGTGGGTGTTCTCGAGCACCTGGAGCTCGCACATGCCGACGTAGGCGGTGTCGCCGCGGCCCGGGTAGCGGATGGCGAGGCCGTTGTTGCCGCCGGGCGGGAGCTTGACGTCGAAGCGGACGACGAAGTCGCCGTACTCCTCCTTGGTGTAGAGGGTGCCGCCCTTGTGGGGCTTGCAGACGAGGGCGCCGTCCTGGACCTCGTAGTTCTGGACGGGGCCGGCCCAGCCGGTGAAGTCCTTGCCGTTGAAGATGGGTGTGAAGCCGTCGCCGTCCTTCTCGCGGAGGATCTTGTTGGCCTCGTCGGCGGGGATCTCGCGGAGGCAGACGTTGCGCCAGCGGATCTCGCCGCCGTGGGTCTGGAGCTCGATGGGGCCTCGGGGCGCGAGCGGGAGCTTGCGGTTGAAGTAGCCCTCCATGACGGCGTGATCGACGACAAGCTTGTCGTTGAGCCATACGGACGTGCGGGCGCCGAGCTGGCGGATGCGGAAGCGGTTCCACTCGCCGAAGGGTTTGTCGGCGAGGACGAGGGGGTTCTTGCCGGGGTTGTTCTTCGAGCAGTTCCAGAGTCCGCCCGAGCCCTTGTCGGCGCCGATGCCCCACTTGCCGCCTTCCTTGGTGGTGTCCCAGATCTGGATCTGGGGGGTGGCGCGGAGGTAGATGCCGCTGTCGGCCTTGGGCACGGTCTTGTAGTCGATCCAGAACTCGATGTCGCCGTAGTCCTTGTCGGTGGTGAGGTAGGCGCCGTGTCCGTCGTTGACGAGCTCGCCGTTCTCGGCGCGCCAGTGCTTCTGGACATCGGGCAGGCTCTTCTCGCGGAACTGCGCGCGTTCCTCGGGGCTCATGGCCGCGAGCTTGCGCGGGTCCATGTGCCGCATCCCATGCCAGCCGGTCAGGTCCTTGCCGTTGAAGAGGGCGGTGAACCCCTCGGGGGGCTGGCCAGCCTCCCCGCCTGCCGCCATCCGGCTCACCACCAGCAAGGCCACCGCCGCTGCCGCCGCCCATCTGCGCATCGTCGCTCTCCTGCTCCACGAGGCGTGTCGGACACTGTGGGCACATGGTACCACCGTCGGCGTGCGCCGCGCAAGCGGCTGTCGTCGCGGCGCGCGATGCGAGGGGGGAGGGCTCAGAGGCCCGGCTGCCGCGCGGCGGGCGGGAGCAGTGCCTGGATGGTCTCGAGGAGCG
>CBFDBL010000059.1:0-16035 GCA_965603035.1 uncultured bacterium | reverse complement strand
TCTGCGGCGAGGCCCCTCTGCTCGCGCGCGAGTGCCTCGTGGCGCGCGGCCAGGCCGTCGGCACCGCGCTCGCGAGCCTGGGCCGCAGCGGCCCTGTGCCGGCCCGCCGACGCCAGCCGCGGCTCCGCCGCACGCGCGAAGTGCAGCGCGCCGGCCAGCGGGCGCTCCTCCCAGATCGCCTCGGCCAGCAGGTAGTGCGCCACCGAATCCCCAGGCGCCACCGCCACCGCCCGGCGCCACAGCCGCTCCGACGACGCCCACACCCGCGACTGCCACACCGACCCCGCCGCATACGCCGCGACGACCGCCGCCACCAGCCCGACCGCGAGCCGCCGCCGCCTTGCCCCGACCAGCGCCTCGCCCGCCAGCCCCAGGCACATCGCCCACCCGCCCACTGCCACATAGACATACCGGTCCGCCTCCGCAGTGCTCGTCCGCACGGCGTGCAGATACGGCAGCAGCGCCACCCCGAACCACCCGAGCGCCAGGCACAGCCGCCGGCGACGCCGCGCCGCCACCGCCACCAGCGCCGCGTAGGCGCCCGCCGCGAGCACCGCGGGACCCACCGCCGCGCCGCCACCGTACCGCGGGCTCAGCCCCACCGGCAGCACGGCGCGCCGCAGGTACGCCGCCGCCACCGCCGCGGCGTTCGCCGCCACGCGGCCCGCCGACGCCGTCCGCACCTTCACCGCGCCCGACGCCGACGCCACGTCGTAGGCCACCCACCCGAGCAGCAGCGCCAGCACGGCGAACGGCACGATCGCGGCGAGCGCCCGCCTGCGGTCGCGCGCGGCGGTCAGCGCGTAGAGCGCCATGAGCCCAGGCAGCACGAGCGCCGACGCCTTCGCGAGCGCCGCACACCACAGAAGCCCCAGCGCTCCCGCCGTCGCCGCCAGACGCCGCCCCACGCCGTCGGCCCGCGTCGCACGCACGTAGAGCAGGAACGCGCCGAACATCAGCCCCGCCGACAGCGGATCCTTCAGACCCGACGCCCACGCCACCGGCTCAACGTGCAGCGGGTGCACCGCGAACACCAGGCCCGCGGCCCCCGCCACGGCGGGCGCCCCGCCCAGCAGCTCGCCGACGAGCAGGACGAAGAGCGCCGTGGCCGCGGCGTGGCACGCGACGTTGAGCAGGTGGAAGGCGAGCGGGCTCGGGCCGGCCAGCCGCCACGTGAGGCTCCACGCCAGGTCGCGGACGGGCAGCCAGGCGTGGCCGCCGGGGCTGAGGGCCTCGAGCGGCGCGCCCGCGGTGACGCGCGGGTTCTCGAGGATCAGGTCGGGGTCGTCCCAGTTCACGAACCCGTGCCCGAGGGTCGGCGCGAACGTGAGGACGGCGGCGAGCGCCGCCGCCAGCACCCAGGGCCAGCGCCGCTCTCGGCCGCAAGCTCGTCGCCCGTTGCGCTGCACCATCGGCTCTCCCACGCCGCACCCGCCGGTCGCCCGAGGCATTGTAGCCACAGCCCGCCGGCGCGGCAAGCCGCCGGCTCCGGCGGGCCGCGGCGCGCGGCGAGATCGGGCTTCCCAAGCCTCCTGTTCGGCACGGCTTACGCCGTGTTGCAAAGCCCTGCGCGGTATGGTAGAATGCTGCGGGAGCGTACGCCTGGCATGCGGCGTGGGAGTTGCGCATGGCACAGACGCGGCTGCGGTTCACGGTCGTCAGCGAGGAGCTGGCCGGCGCGCAGTTCGAGCTCGCGGCGGACAGGGCGATCTCGGTGGGCCGCACGAAGGACAATGCTCTGGTGCTCAATCACCGGAGCGTCTCGCGCCGGCACGCGCGCATCGAGCCCAACGGCGCGGGGTGGCGGATCGTGGACCTCGACAGCCACAACGGCACCCGGGTCGGCGAGGAGCTGGTGACGGAGCGGGACCTCGAGCCGGGCGACGAGGTGACCTTCGGCGAGATCACCGTGCAGTGGATGCCCGTGGACGCGGGCGAGGCGACGCCGTCGGACGCGCTGCCGGCGACGATCGGCGGGGCCACGGCGACGGCGCTGCCCGTCCGCCCGCTGTCGCTGGGTGAAGTGTTCCCCGGGGCGCCGCCGCCCGAGCCGGTCGAGGAGGCGGGCGAGCGCGGGCTCGGCGGGGCCATGGCCTACAGCCTGACCCTCATCGGCATCATCGTGGCCGGCCTGCTCGCCATCTGGAAGGTGAGCCAGCCGCCGCCCCGCGAGCCGACGATCGAGGTGCAGCTCAAGGCGGGCGAGGTGCTGCCGGTGAACGTCAGCCAGTACCGCCGCGACGCGAGGGGCCGGCGCGCGCTGTTCGGCCTCACGCGGGTCCGCGCGGTCGGCAGGCCGCAGCACGAGCACATCGCGTATGCCCGCAAGTCGAAGTTCCGCACCATCATCGTCGTCAAGGCCCTCGCCGTCGGCACGACCGACGTCCCGCTCGAGGGCCCGCCCCACGGGGCGATCACCCTCCGCGTGCTCGTGCGCGGGGTGAAGCCGCCGCCGCCCGAGGAGGAGTGGATGAACGAGCCGCTGGCCGAGCGCGTCGCCCGGGCCAAGGACCTCGTCCAGCGCGCGACGAACGCCATGACGGCGACCGGGGTGGTCACGGTGCAGACGACGGCGGCGATCCAGAACTTCCGCCAGGCCGTCGTGCTCTTCGGCAGTGACCCCCGCCACCGCGCCGAGGCCACCTGGGCGGCCGGGCAGGCCAGCAAGCTGAGCGAGATGCGCGACAAGTTCTTCGACATCCAGTCGCGCGACATCGCGACCCTCGAGACCCAGGGGCGCTGGGAAGACGTGGAGGCGAAGATGGAGGGGCTGCTCCGCGTGTTCAACGATCCGAGGGATGTGGAGCACCACATCATCCGCGCGGAGTATGAGCGGCTCGTGGAGCGGATCGCGTACGAACAACGCAAAGCGCAGGAGCGACGCTAGATGCGCCTTGTGGCCACCAGCGGCGACCAGATGCTCTCGTTCCCCCTCCGCCAGGGCTCGACCCTGGTCGGGCGCCACCCGAGCTGCCACGTGTGCATCCCGGCCAAGGGGCTCTCGCGGCGGCACTGCCAGGTGTTCGTGGACGGCGTGCGCGCCGTCCTGCGCGACCTGGGGAGCTCGAACGGCACGTTCGTCAACAACCAGCGCGTCGAGCGCACCGCGCTGTGCGACGGCGACGTCATCTCGCTCGGCGGGTTCCAGTTCCGCTTCGACGCCGAGGGTGCCGCGGCGCCTGCCGCCGCCTTCGCCCAGGCGACCGAGGCCACCGAGCAGATCGTCGTCACCGCACGCCCCAGCGACGCGCCGCCCGAGGCGCCGGCCGAGCCGTTCGTGGACCCCAGGGCTCCCCACGACGCCTACGCCGAGCCGGCAGCCGGCCAGCCCGGCGCCGACCAGGGGGTGCCGCCGCCGACCGACTTCCCCGCCGAGCCCGAGGGCGACGAGACGCCCGTGGACAACGCCTTCGTGCCCGCGCCCTACACGGGCCAGCAGACCTTCGGCCTGGCGCAGCAGCCCCAGCTCGTCGTGCGCGACGGCCGCTGGTTCCTGCGCGACCCCCGCACGGGCCGCGAGGTCGAGATCGCGCCGACCGGCGGCGCCGGCGCCGTCGCCGCCCCCGCCGAGGCCGCGCGACGCCCCAACGTCAAGCTCCTGCTCACCGTCGTCGGCGCCGCCGTGCTCGTCGTCCTCGCCTTCACCTTCATCGTCTTCTCCGGCAACGGCAACGGCAAGACCAACGGGGCGAAGTACTCGACCCTGCTCTACAACAAGCTCGTCGTCGCCGGGGTCGAGTCGGTCCGCAAGGCCAACAAGACGGCCGGCTTCGAGGCGCGCCAGCCGCTCTTCGAGGAGGCCCTCGAGCGGCTCGAGCAGGCCAACAAGCGACGGCCCGACATCTACACCGCGCGCCTGCTCGCCCAGTACGTCCGACTCCGCATCGACGCCGCAGGCGACATGAGCAAGTTCAACTGGCGCGAGGCCCGCAACTACCTCGACAGCGTGACCAACGTCTTCTCCGCCTCCGACGAGGCCGTCGGCTTCGTCAAGGAGGAGATCCGCTGGATCGACTACGAGCAGACCTGCATCGGCATGGGCGCCGCCGCCTTCGCCAGGCTCACCGGCGACGACTCCAACGAGACCCTCAAGGACGTCTACGCCGAGCTCGGGCGCCTGCCCGAGGACTCCTGGGCACGCAAGCACTACGAGCCCAAGCGCCTGGAGATCCGCAAGACCCTCTTCGAGCGCCACATGTCCCGGGGGCGCCAGGCCATGGGCGATCGGAAGTGGGAGGACGCCATCCGCTTCTTCCACGAGGCCGAGCCCTACGCCGACGACAAGGCCACCATCAAGCAGCAGATCGCGCTCTGCCAGCGCTACACCAACGAGCGCGACCAGTTCACGCGCGGCGAGCAGGCCTACGGGAACAAGGACTTCGCCGTCGCGAAGGTCGAGTTCCAGGCCATCCCCGACGACAGCCCCTACGCCCCCAAGGCCAAGAGCTACCTGCGCCGCATCGAGACCGAGACGGTCCGCATCGCACGCGAGGCCGTCCACAAGCAGGCCCTCGAGCTCTACCGCAAGGGGGCCGGCGACGAAGCGGGCGAGGTGATCGACAAGAACGATCTCAAGGACCTCGCCTACATCAAGCAGCGGGTCCAGCAGATCACCGACCTGATCGCCGCGGGGCAGGCCGCCGAGAAGGAGAAGCTCTTCAAGAAGGCCCAGGCGCTCTACCAGCAGGCCACCGACGTCGAGCCCGACGCCCAGAATGCCTACCGCCGGCGCGCCGAGGCCCTCAAGGCCGACCTCGAGGCCCGCTTCGCACAGATCGGCGCCGACTTCGCCCGAGACGGCTACAAGCACATCAACGACGAGCCCCAGAAGGCACGCGAGCTCTTCGACCGCGCCCGCCAGTACGACCCCGAGCAGCCCCGCGCACTCCGCGGACTCGACCACCTCCAGCGCGCCGCCATCTTCCTCTACAACCAGGGCGTCCAGTATCTCAAGAAGAGCGACTACGCCGAGGCGCGCAGGGCCTTCGACGATGCCCTCGAGCGCGCCGACCCCGCCTCCGACCTCGCCGGCCGCATCAAGCAGGAAATCGAGCGACTCCCCTGACGCCGGCCGCGCCCGCAGCCCGAGAGCCCGAACGCACGCTGGGCACGCCCCGCCACCTCCGCGCAGGACCCACGCCATGAGCCGCACCCGACTTCGCCTGCTCGCCGCCGCCGCCCTCGCCGCCGCTGCCGCACGCGCCGCAACGGCACCGCCCGACCAGGGCGTCCCGTTCAACGGCAAGACCACGTACGCCGTCGTCGAGGACGCGACGCCGCTCGACCTCGACGCCTTCACCCTCGCCGCCTGGGTCAAGCTCCGCCACACCCGCGGCTCCCAGGTCCTCCTCAACCGCGGCGAGGCGGGCCAGCTCTTCACCCTCTACCTCTACAAGGGACGCGTCCGCATGCTCGTCCAGTACGCGGGGCGCGACTACACCCACGCCAACGTCCCTCCCCCGCCCGCAGACACCTGGACACACTACGCCGGGACCTACGACGGCAACGCGATCCGCATCTTCGTGAACGGCAGGCTCGCAGGCACGGCCGAAGCCCCGGGGCGCATGCCGCGCTCGAAGGCCCCCCTCTACCTCGGCGCCCTCGTCCCCGGCGAGCGCGTGCTCGACGGATGGCTCGACGACGCCCGCATCTGGCGCCGCGTCCTCTCGCCCGCCGAGATCGCCGCCGCCGCCGCAGGCAGGGACGTGGCCGACGGCCTCGCCGGCCGCTGGACGAAGGCATCGCTCGACGGCGAGCGCTGGGCCAATGCCGCCGGACCAACGCTCGCCGCCGTCTACAAGGCCAACCCCAAGGTCCAGCCCCGCAGGAGACCCGCCATGGCCACAGCCCCCGCCGAGCTGCTCAACGCCAAGGACGACGGCTACCGCGGCATCTGGTACTACAACCAGCGCCAGGACAACGAGTACGTCTACAAGTACAGCGGCGGACTCGGCACCTACTGCGCCAAGCACATCCCCTTCGCCGTCTACGCCAAGGCGGTGGACAAGACGTTCTTCTGCTACGGCGGCCGGCCCAAGGAGCGGAACATCCTGCTTCACATGGTCTCCTGGTACGACCACAAGACCGGCACCGTGCCCCGCCCGACCATCCTGCTCAACAAGGGCACCGACGACGCGCACGACAACCCCGTCATCCAGCTCGACGCCCGCGGCCACATCTGGATCTTCTCGAGCGCCCACGGCACAGGCCGCCCCGCCCACATCTCCGTCAGCAAGCGGCCCTACGACATCGACGACTTCGAGCTCGTCCTCACCGACAACTACTCCTACCCACAGCCACACTACCTCCACGGCAAGGGCTTCGTCTTCCTCCACACCAAGTACGGCGGCGGCCGCCGCCTCTACGTCTCCACCAGCCCCGACGGCCGCTCCTGGACAGACCGCCAGCTCCTCGCCGCCATCGACCAAGGCCACTACCAGATCAGCGGACGACACGGCGGCAAAGTCGCCACCACCTTCAACTATCACCCCAAGCCCAAGGGCCTCAACTGGCGCACCAACCTCTACTACATGGAAACCACCGACCTCGGCCGCACCTGGCGCAACGCCGCCGGCGAGCCCGTCCGGCTCCCCCTCATCACGCCCAACAACCCCGCCCTCGTCCACGACTACGCCGCCGAGAAGCGCAACGTCTACATGAAGGACATCGCCTTCGACGCCGAGGGCCGCCCCGTCATCCTCTACGTCACCAGCGGCGGATGGGAGTCGGGCCCCAAGAACGACCCCCGCACCTGGACCGTCGCCCGGTGGACGGGCAAGGCGTGGGACCTCCGCGGCCAGATCACCAGCGACAACAACTACGACACCGGCTCGCTCACCATCGAGCGGCCCGACCTGTGGCGCCTCATCGGCCCCACACAGACCGGCCCCCAGCCCTACAACCCCGGCGGCGAGGTCGCCCTGTGGACCTCCGCCGACCAGGGCAGGTCCTGGAGGCTCGTCAAGCAGCTCACCCGCAACAGCCCGCGCAACCACACCTACTGCCGCAAGCCCGTCCACCCCCACCCCGACTTCTACGCCCTCTGGGCCGACGGCCACGCACGCAAGCCCTCCGAGTCGCGCCTCTACTTCTGCACCCGCGACGGCCAGGTCTTGATGCTCCCGGCCGAGATGAAGGGCGACACCGCCAAGCCGCTGCCGCTGAAGCCGGAGGACTTCTGAGGCCACGCCGGCGGGCCCATCACGTCGAGGTGGGGCATCGGCTCATCATCGGATCGCCGCTCCACGGCAGCGGGGCGCCCGCCGACGTTGACAGGCTGTGCCAGCGCGCTAAGATGATGGCCAGGGAGGGGTGGACGGAGATGCGGCGTGGCGCTGTGCAAGGCCGAGGCGATCACCATACGGCTGACCGACTACAGCGAGACGAGCCAGGTCGCGGCGCTCTACAGCCGGGAGTTCGGCCGCGTGAGCGTGCTGGCGAAGGGGGCGAAGCGGCCTCGGAACAACTTCGAGGGCCGCCTCGACCTGCTGTGCCACAACGCCATCGTCTTCGTGCGCAAGAAGCACACGACGCTGCACACGCTGACCGAGTGCAAGCTGCTCGATCGCTTCGCGGGCCTGCGTGCCGACGTGAGTCGGCTCTACGGCGCGCTGTACGCGGCCGAGCTGGTCCGCGAGATGACGCCGGACGAGGAGAGCCAGCCGGCGGTGTTCGACCTGCTGCTCGGCTCGCTGCGCTCGCTGGGCGGCGGCGAGGACGTGGGGCTCGCGCTCCTGCTCTTCGAGGTGCGCCTGCTGGCCCTGGCCGGCTACGCGCCGCAGCTCGCCGCCTGCGCCGGGTGCGGCGCCGGCCCGCTGCCGGGCGGCTCCGTGATCTACAGCCCCGTCGTCGGCGGCGTCCTGTGCCGCGGCTGCCGCTCCCACGACCCCAAGGGCATCGGCGTGCCCAAGGGGGCGCTCAGCGTCCTCGACCGTCTCGCCAGCGGCAGCGTCCGACGCACCGCCACCGTCAAGCTCCCCCGGGGGATGCTCACCGTGCTCCGCAAGCTCATGAAGGCCACCATCGCTCACCGGCTCGGCCACGAGCCCAAGCTGATGCGCTATGTCTGAGGAAGCCCCCATGGCCACCCGCGCCGTCCCGCCCGCCCGCCGAGCCTTCCTCCGCTCCTGCGCCGCGGCGCCCGCGCTCGCGCTGCTGGGATGCACTCGCAAGTCGGCGGGCGGCCCCGTCGAGATCGCGTACTGGGAGAAGTGGACGAAGTTCGAGGGCAAGGCGTGCGCCGACATGGTCGCCGCCTTCAACGCCGAGTACAAGGGCCGCATCCACGTCGTCCACCACACGGTCAGCCAGATCGAGCGCAAGCTGCTCGTCGCCATCGCCGGGGGCAACCCGCCCGACGTGTCGGGCCTCTACGCCTTCGCCCTGTGCTCCTACGCCGACCGCAACGCACTCACCCCACTCAACGACCCACGCCACGACCTGCTCGCCGAGGCGGGCATCACCCGCGACGACTACATCCACGTGTTCTGGGACATGTGCGCCCACCGGGGCACCCAGTGGGCTCTGCCCACCACCCCCGCCACCGTCGCACTTCACTGGAACAAGCGCCTGTTCCGCGAGGCAGGCCTCGACCCCGACAAGCCGCCCACCACCCTCGACCAGCTCGACGCCCTCGCCGACCAGCTCACCCGACGCGACCGCGACGGCACCCTCACCCAGCTCGGCTACCTGCCCCAGGAGCCGGGCTGGTGGAACTGGGCCTGGGGCTTCTGGTTCGGCGGCGAGCTCTGGGACGGCAAGCAGACCATCACCGCCGACAGCCCCGAGAACCTCCGCGCCTTCCAGTGGATCAAGAGCTACAGCGACCGCTACGGGGCCGACACCATCCGGCGCTTCGCCAGCGGCTTCGGCAACTTCTCGTCGCCCCAGAACGCCTTCCTCAGCGGCAAGGTCGCCATGGAGCTCCAGGGCGTGTGGATGCACAACTTCATCGACATGTACGCCCCGGGGATGGAGTGGGCCGCGGCGCCCTTCCCCAGCGCCGTGCCGGGCGTCGAGAACGTGACGATCGCCGACGAGGACATCATCGTCATCCCGCGCGGCTCGCGGCACCCGCGCGAGGCCTGGGAGTTCATCAAGTTCTCGAACTCGCAGCGCGGGATGGAGATCCTGTGCTCGGGCCAGCGCAAGTTCTCGCCGTTGCGGAAAGCGAGTGACGCGTTCTGGGAGAAGCACCCGCACCCCTACATCACGCTGTTCCGCGACCTCGCCGAGAGCCCGAACGTCGTCCACCACCCGAAGATGGCCGCGGGCAACGAGTATCGCCGCGAGATGCACAACGCCTTCGACCGCGTGCGCCTGGGCAGCGCCACGCCTGAGGCAGCCCTCGCCGACGTCCGCGTCCGCATCCAGCGCAGCCTCGACCGCGACCTCCGCCGACTCCGCAAGCGGGGGGTCATCAGCTCGTAGCCCGCACACCAGACACCCGCTCGTCCCTCCGCTCTGCGGGGGGACGAAGGGACAGCCGCTCTGCGGCTCGTGGACCTCTTGCCAGCCGTGCCGCGGAGCGGCGGCATGCCCGTCCCCACGCGGAGCGTAGGGACGAGCGCATATTCGTCGAGGGCGTGGTCCGCGACGTGCTGGACGCCGAGCGCGGGACCGCCCCTCCCACGCATCGTGCTGACCCGTGAGCTGCGGACGAAAGGGCCGGACGGATCCTCCTCGTGCCCGTGCTCCCGCGAGGGGACGAGATCTTCGGCGCTCGGGGCCGCTCCGTGCGCCCTCGCCCTACTTCAGCGGCTTGATCTTGATGTCCTTGAACTCGACCCACATGGCGCCGCCGCCGTGGAGCTGGAGGGCGAGGATGCCCTTGAGGCGGCCCTTCTTGAGATTGGGCTTCTTGGCGTCGGGGTCGTCGAGCTGCTTGTCGACCAGGTCGATGGTCTGGACGCCGTTGAGGAAGTGCTGGATGTGGTTGCCGCGGCAGACGAAGCGGTAGTGGTTCCAGCCCTTCATCTGGTAGTCCTTGGTCAGCTCCATCTTATCGCCGAGCTTGCCGACGATCTCCTTGCGGCCGTCCTCGTGGATGACCATCTTGTCGCCGACGTTGACGAGCCATCCGCGGCCGCGCTCGTGGTAGAGGAAGCCGACTTTGCCCTTCTTGTTCTCGACCTCGGCCTGGTAGCCGCTGACGACGTGGTTGCCGACGTCGACGCTGCGGTACTGGATGCCCGAGTTGCCGTTGTTGATGCGGAAGCTGACCTTGAGCTCGCAGTCGCCGATGAGGCCGCCGCGCCAGATGATGAAGGTGTTGCCGCCGCGCCCCTCGTGCCCGCCGTGGATCGTGCCGTCCTTCACCGACCACAGCTCGGCGATGCCGTCCCAGTTCGTCAGGTCCTTGCCGTTGAAGATCGAGAGGAAGCCGTCGGCATCGGGCTCGCCGAAGCCCTTGATCGCGTCCTCGGCGGCCAGGCCGAGGCCTGCCACCAACGCCAACACCATGACCCAGCCCATCCAACGCATCGCACGCCTCCTTTCTCTGTCCCACACTCGCCCCCGTGCTCCGGCGCGGGGACCGGATCGTCGCCGCTCCGCGTCGCTACTTGTCGCCTTCCTTCTCGAGCACCTTGAGCTGGATGTCCTTGAACTCGACCCACATCGGCCCGCCGCCGTGGAGCTGGAGGGCGAGGATGCCCTTGAGCCGGCCCTTGCGCTGATCGGGCTTCTCGGCGTTCGGGTCGTCGAGGTCGTTGTCGGTGATGTCAACGGTCTGCACGCCGTTGAGGTACTGGACGATGTGGTTGCCGCGGGCGATGATGCGGTAGTGATTCCAGTCCTGCGGCTTGTAGTCCTTGGTCAGCTCCATCTTGTCGCCGAGCTTGCCGACGACCTTGCGGTTGGCGGGGGTCCTGCGCCTCTTGCCCTTGGGCGGCTTCTGGGTCGGGTCGGGCTTCTCGACGACGACCTTCTCGCCGACGTTGCAGAGGTAGCCGCGGCCCTTCTCGTGGTAGAGGAAGCCGACCTTGCCCTTCTGGTTGCAGACCTCGGCCTGGTAGCCGCTGACGACCCAGTTGCCGATGTCGAGGCTGCGGTACTGGATGCCCGAGTTGCCGCCGCCGATGCGGAAGCTGATCCGCAGCTCGAAGTCCTCGAGCATCCCGCCGCGCCAGATGCAGAAGGTGTTGCCCTTGCGCTGGCCCTGCTCGCCCCGGATGGCGCCGTCCTTGACCGACCAGAGCTTGGCGTCGCCGTCCCAGCCCTTGAGGTCCTTGCCGTTGAAGATCGGCACGAAGCCCGCGTCGTCGGCCGCGCCCGCGAAGCTCGCGCCCCAGGCGATCGCCGCCGCCGCCACCATCGCCACGACTGTCCGCATCGCACGTCTCCTTTCCTGCGTCATCGGATGTAGAGCATCCGCTGCGCCAGCTCGTCGGCCGAGGCGTCGCCGGCCAGCTCGCGCGCCAGCGCGAGGCCGAAGGCGAACGCCGTCCCCGGGCCGCGGCTCGTCACGATGTTCCCGTCCTTCACCACGTCGTCGCTCAGGCAGGTCGTCGACTCGCCGAAGCGCTCCTCGCAGCCAGGATAGCAGGTGGCCCGCCGCCCGTCCAGCAGTCCCAGCGGCGCCAGCACCCAGGCGGGCGACGCACAGATGGCGGCGACCAGCTTGCCCGCGGCGGCCTGCGCCTTCAGGACCGCGGCCAGCTTGTCCGACGCCGCCAGGTGCTCGGCGCCCGGCAGCCCGCCGGGCAGGACCACCGCGTCCGCGTCCTCGGCGTCGCCCAGCACGCGGTCGGCCACGAAGGTCACGCCGTGCGCGCCCGTCACCGCGGCGGCCTCGAGCCCGACCAGCTCGACCTCGACGCCCGCGCGGCGCAGGATGTCCGTCGGGGCGACGGCCTCGATCTCCTCGAAGCCCTCCGCCAGCACGACGATCGCGCGTTTCGCCATCCCCCTCTCCTTTGTCGTTGGGCAGCCTGCCGTATTCATCCCTCGCCGCACCCACAGATCCTAGTCAACCGCCCGAGCGCCGTCAAGCGGCACCCGGGCCGAACGCACGCCGGCACCGTGGAGGCATGGGCGGGGGGCGGCAGGGGCCGCTAACGCTTGCCGCGGGCGATGGCGAGGTAGATGAGCGAGGCCGCCATGGCGCCCAGCGCGCCGCCGATAGCGCCGCCGAGGGCACCCCCAGGCACGGCGCCGTGGGGGAGCCTGTTCAGCACGCTGAGCAGGACGGCGCCGACGATGGCGCCCACGATGACGACCGCCATCGGCGGCCCCTGCGACTTCGCCATGGCCGGGCCTCCTCCGCTTACGGCTTCGCCTGGCGCTTCGCCGCCAGCAGCGCCTCGAGCGCCTCGAGGGCCTTCTCGCAGTTCTCCTGGTTGGTCTCGAGGGATTTGAGCTCCTTCTCCGTCGCCGCGGCGAGCCACTTGCGCTGGGCGTCGATGGCCGCGCGCATGCCGGGGGCGGCGGCCGGCCCCATCCGCTCGAGCACCCGCTTGAGCTGCTTCTCGTAGCGCACCCAGCCCGGGTAGCCGTGGCGCGGGACACGGACGTAGCAGATGCACAGGCCGGGGACGAGGCCGGGCACGCCCTCCAGGCCGTCGTCGAGGTAGCGCTCGATGACGTCGAGGGCGCGGAACTGGGCGCCGTCGCTGAACATCCGGCGGAGGGTCGGCGCGTCCTCGCCGAAGAACTTGCCGAGCCCGCCGATGGCCGGCTTCGCGTGCTCGATGCCCTGCTGGAGGAGCAGGTGGGCCAGGTCCCAGTGCCGGGCGGTGTTGCCCTCGGGGGCCTGGCTGACGAGCATGCCGATGCGCGCCTTGGCCGCCTTGTCCTGGATCTTGTGGCGGCCAATGTTCAGCGCCTGCGCCCGGACCGCGGGGTCGGGGCTGTCGGCCATCGTGAAGAGGATCTTGTGGACGGCGGGGGTCTCGACGCCGAGGGTGCCGACGATCGTGCCGAGGCCGAGCTGGACCTGCGACGCATCGTCGTCCACGAGCGTGGCCGCCAGGGCGAGCATCTCGCGCAGCGCGGGGGTGACGGGCCGCTCGCCCGGCTTGTAGGTCTCGTCGGGCTTGGGCGCGAAGAGGATGGCGATGGTCTTGAGCGCGCCCGCCCGCATGGCGGGATGGCTGTCCTCGAGTAGCTTCCTGACGAGCGGCAGGGCCTGTGAGCCGTGCTCGGCGAGTGCCTTGGCGGCGCCGGCGGCCGCGAGGTCGCTGGGATGGGCGAGGAAGCGCGCGATCTCGCGCGGCGGCTTGCCGCGCAGGGGCCGGGCGTGGGCCTCGACGACCTGCTCGCTCGGCGGAGCGTAGCCGTTGGCCGCGACGGCCGTCGTGCACGCGGCGAGGGAGGCGAGCAGCAGCATCGCGGGCAGGCGTCTCATCGCCGCACCTCCTTCCCGACCAGCGAGAGGCCGCGGCCGCCGTTGCAGAGCGCCTTCACCTCCTCCTCGCAGAGGGCGCGGCGCCAGATGGCCAGCTCGTCGACGATCTTCAGCGACCGTCCGCCCTCGCCGATGAGCAGCGGCGCGAGCGACGGCTCGATGGGCGTCGTGCCGATCTTCGCCTCCCTCTTGAGCACCTGCCGGTTGCGCTCGGCGCCGGCGTCGGCGTAGGCCGCGAAGCGTTTCGCCTTCGCATCGAAGACGACCACGCAGTGCGCCCATTCCGCGCCGAGCCCGGGGGTGCTCTGGCGCAGCGCTCCGCCGTCGGCGAGAGCGGCCTCGAACCGCCCCAGGCTGAGCCGCCAGCCCACCTTCGCACGGCCTCCGGGCATCTTCCGCACGATGTCGCCCTCGTGCCGGCCCATCCTCGCCCAGAGGGCGACGGTCATCGCCTCGATCTTCCCAGGCCGCGTCTCGGGGTCCTTGAAGCCCTGCGCCTCGACGACCGCCTTCCCGCCCAGGTTGAGCGCCGAGCCCATCTTGCCCTCGACCCACTTGGCGTCGCCGCCGCGCACCTGCGAGGCCTGACCCGAGACCTGGCATCGCACCGTGCTGCCCTTGCCCTCGTCGAGCCGCCAGTAGGCGACGAGGCCCTTGCGGAGTGCGGCGAGATCGGGCTTCCGCGGCCCGGCGCGCAGGGCGACGTCGATGGGCTTGCCTTCGAGGCGGGCCGTCAACTCGTTCGTCCCCTCCCGCAGCACGGCCGCCGCGCCGTCGCGCAGGGCAAGCGCGCGCGTCTGCTTGCCACGCCCGCGATGGGCGGGAGCGATGGCGAGTCGGTAGCCGTTGAGCCAGGTCTCCCCAGCGTTGTTGGTCAGGAGCTCGAGGTAGCTGTAGCGGCCGTGGTCGAGGGTGAAGGTCCGGCGCACCCAGCACGGGCCACCCGCCTTCAGGGGGCCGGCCTGCTGCCGCCAGGCCACGGCATCGGCGGCCGGCGGGTCCGCGCCCGTCGCCTTGCACCAATGGTAGGGCGTCGTCGTCTCGGCGGCGAGGGGCAGGACGTCGTCCCAGACGATGGGCGCCCCGGGGCCGTAGGCGGGCTGGAGGCGGGGCGTGTCGTTGGCGTCGGGCCGGGCCTTGTGGCGCCTGCGGCTCTCTTCGATGGCGGCCTGGCCCTCGGGCGATTCGAGGTGCTGGCGGATCGTCGCCATCTCGGGCCGCTCCTCGCCGAGGAGCTTGCCGAGCGCCTCGAGCTGAACCTGCGCCTTGAGGGCATCGGCCTTGACGTTCTCCCGGACCATGGCCATCGTCGCCTCGGCATGTTTCTCAAGGCGCTGATATGCCGCGAGCAGGCCATCGACATAGGCGAGGTTGCTTGGGAGGTGACGCCGGCTCTTCTTGTAGCCGGCGATGGCAGACTTGAGTTGCTCCCATTTCTTTTCTCTGTAGAGGTCGGCGTAGGCCTTGAGCGAGCTCGGCGGCTTCTGGCCGAAGACGCTTCTGGGCGCGCCGGTGATCTGGAGCTTGCGGCGCGGCAGCATCAGGTGGAGGCCCATGGCGCCCGTGTGGCCGAAGGGCGACGGGAAGTGGCCGACCCGCAGGAAATGCAGGCCGCCGTTGCGCAGCCGGCCCAGCTCGTGGTACCAGAGCATCTGGCTCAGGAACATGTGGAGCTCGGGCCTCGGGGCGTAGAAGGCGCCGAGAGGGCCCCAGTTGAACGCGAAGATGCCCTCGGCGTGGCCCAGCTCGCGACAGCGATAGGAGTAGCAGATGGGGCGGGCGAAGGCGCGGGCCGTCGCGTCGTCGCCCAGGCAGTGGAAGACGACGGCCGCCATCCCGTTTCTGCCGTTGTCGCTCCGCCCGAAGGGCCCGCCCGGGTGGTTGCCGTAGGGGATGCCGCCGCCGGCGAACTTCTTGAAGAACCGGACGGACAGCGGATACTTCACGGGGTCCATCCCCATCCCGCACTGCTCGGCGAGCACGAGGCTGATCAGGCAGGTGAGCCCCGTGGCGTTCACCTCGCCGTAGCCGCCGCAGGGCATCCCGTGTCCCCAGCTTCCGCTGCGTGCCATGCCCCACTCGGTCTTGTCCTTCTGGGCCTCGATGGCGGGCAGGACGACGGAGTCGCCGGTCAGGAGGTAGTACTCGGCGAGGATGGTCAGGTGGTAGCCTGCGTTCCAGGTGTGGGTGGTCGGCTCGCGGCCGAGGAGCGAGTAGACGTCGCGGCGGGCCCGCTCGAGGGCCTCGTCATCGCCGGAGGCCATGAGGAAGAGGGGGTTCCACCAGCTCCCGCCACCGTGGCGGAGCGCGTGGGTGACGCCCTCGGGCCGCGCGCGGTCGAGGATGAGGCGGACGGCCTTATCGGCGATGGCCTTCGACTTCGGGCAGGCGAAGGGCCACGTCGGGCTGTAGCCGCCCGTCTCGCCGAGCGGGACCGGCACCTTGAGCGGCTCGCCGCCGCGGACGACCTGGAGGGTCAGGACGCCGCCGAGCTCGCCCTGCGCCTCGACCAGCGCGAAGCCGAGCGCGATGCGCGGGTCCTGGCCGTCCTGGAAGAGGCGGCCGTTGGCGCCGATGACGAAGTCTTCCTTCTGAAGCGCGCCGTGGGCGGGAGAGCCGTCCTCGGTGTGGAGCACCATCGCCTCGCGGCGGCCCGCGAAGTCGGCGGCGAAGGCGCCCGTGATGCCGAT
>CBFDBL010000058.1:0-16153 GCA_965603035.1 uncultured bacterium | reverse complement strand
ACAAGCTGCTGTATCGCCTCGGCGCGGCAGGCCTCCAGGATGTTGAAGGTCCCGCGAATGCTCACGTCGAAGAAGGTCTCGGGATCCTCCTTCGTCGTGGCCATCTGGACCACGGCGTCCGCGCCTCGCACCACCTCGGCCACGGCCTCGCGGTTGGTCACGCTGCCGCGGACCGTGGTGAGCTTCCTGGCCTCGACCGGCCTGTTGTGGGCGAGCGCGCGGATCTCCAGCCCCCGCCGCTCGAGCACCCGAAGCACCCGCCGCCCGAGCTTCCCGCTCGCGCCGAACACCGCGACCGTGGTGAGTGCCACCCTACGCCCTCCTTCCGCACAGCATCCCGCGCGCGGGCGCCCAGCCGTCAAGCCCCTGCCCCGCGCTCTGGCGGCAGCGGCTCGAAGCTCGTCGTCAGCTCCTGCGTCCGGCCCGTCTCGGCGGAGCGGTAGGCGGACTCGAAGATGTCGATGACGTGGCGCGCGTGCTCCGCCGAGGCGATCGACGGCGTCCCCTCGCGGACCCAATCGACGAGCTGCATCAGGTCCTCAAACACGTGGGACTCGCGCAGCCCGGCGTGCGGGCCGGTCACGTGCGGCTCGTGGTCGCCCTCGAGCTTGAGCTCCTCGCCGTTCACCTCCGTGCCGACCACCGACCCCTCGGTGCCGAAGATCGACGGCTGGAAGCCCTTGCACACGCCGCCCCGAACCGCGCCGTAGACCATGGCGAACACCGTGTCGCCGAAGTCGAGCAGCATGAACGTGCTGTCGTCCATGTCGCACGCGATGGTCCTGCCCTGGAACTCGCGGGTCGGCAGCGCGATGCCCGACAGGGCCGTGATCCGCTTCGCCGGGCCCAGCACGCCGGTGAGGATGTGCAGCGGGTAGACCGTCGTGTCGTAGAGCGGGCCGCCGCCCGGCTTGCGGAAGTACCACGTCGGGTCCACCTGGTGGAGGACGTCGTCGCCGCTGCGGAACTCCTCGTTGAAGTGGTAGTCGCCGGGCGCCGTGCCGCAGATGGCCCACAGCACCTGGCCGATGGCGCCCTCGGCCACCCGCTCGCGGACCCGGCGGTTCCACGGCATCAGCATCATCCCAGGCGACGCCACCAGGCGGACGCCCCGCTCGGCGGCCGCCGCGATCATCGCGTCGCACTCGGCCACCCGCGTCGCCATCGTCTTGTTGAAGTGCACGTGCTTGCCCGCCGCGATGGCCGCCATCCCCTGCTCGTAGTGCAGCCCGATCGGCGAGCACAGCGTCACCGCGTCCACGCTCGGGTCGTCGAGCAGCTCCTCGAACGTCAGGTACCACGAGGCGACGCCGTACTCCGCGGCAGCAGCCTCTGCGCGCCCGGCGACGGGGTCGCACACCGCCGCCAGCCGCACGCGGTCCTGCACGTCGGGCTGCGACAGGTGGCTCAGCGCCCCGCGGATCCCGATGGCCCCCGCGCCCACCACCCCCATCCCGACCGGCTCGCCCATGGCTCACGCCTCCTTCGATGCGGTGCCCAGGTGCTCGCGCCACGACGTGCCGGGCGCCCAGGCGACGGTCTCGCGCAGCCGGCGGTTCGCGATCAGGCTCGCGTGGCCCTCGACCTCGCGCAGGAGCGGCAGGTAGTCGGGCCGGGTGCGCTCGACCAGCTCGCGGGTCGGCTCGAGCGCCGTCGTGTCGTCGCCGTTGCAGAAGTAGACGCCGTGCGGCTCGATCGCCTCGGCCCGCTCCATCAGCAGGCGGTGGGCCGACGCCACGTCCTCGCTGCCCACCCACGCCCACAGCCAGTCGCTCCATCCGCCCGCGGCCTTGGCGTTCGCCGCCATCTGTGCCCGCCGCTCGGCGTTGCAGATGCCGGCCGACCGCAGCGCGTAGGTGCGCATCCCGTAGGCACGCGTGAACGACGCGAGCAGCTCCTCGCCCGCCAGCTTGCTGTATGAGTAGGAGTCCTCGACGTCGCAGGGGTGCTCCTCATCGACGGGCAGGTACTCGAAGGGGAACGGCGTGCCGCTGATGCGGAAGCCGTGGCCGAGCGCACAGTTGCTGCCCGTCATGACGAAGACGCCGATCTTGCGGGCGACCGCGGCCTGGAGCAGGTAGTAGGTCCCCATTATGTTCGACCGCATCGTCTGGTCGAAGGGGATGCCCTGCTCCTCGGCGCGGGCCCGCATGCTCGGATGGTCCACGGGGCCGGGCTGCGCCGCCAGGTGCTGAATCGCCTCCACGCCGCCTTCCGTTGCCCGCATGCAGTCCTCGAAGTCAGCAATGTCGCCCTCGACCCACGGCCAGCGGTCCGCGGCCTCGGGCCGGGTCCGCGACATCAGCACGAGCTCGTGGCCCGCGCCCTCCAGCTCCCGGACGACGAACGGCCCGAGCCGCCCGCTCGCCCCTGTCACAAGCACCTTCATCTCGATCCCCCTGTCAGGCCGCGCCTACACGGCGACGGCGATGCCGTAGAGGCGGGCGAACTCGCGAAGCTGGCGCGCGCGGCTCCCGCAGAAGAGCACGTCGTGGTGGCCCTTGACGTCGATGGCGTTCCGCACCTCGTTCACCGTCATCACCACGTTCGTGCGGCAGCCGCCGACGGGCGGCATGGCGTAGGACTGGACGACCTCGCCCGAGTAGAGCAGCATGGTGGGCTTCGTGCCCGGCTCGTAGTGAGCGAGGGTCACGGGCTGGCCGGGCGTCCAGAGCACCTGGGGGCAGCAGGTCGGGTCGTTGGTGTGTGCGTAGTCGCGGAGCAGGTAGGGCGCGGCGGGGCCGTCGGGGCCGAGGAGCCGCGTCGGGCAGGTGCAGTGGGAGTGGAAGTACTGGTTGCGGACGGTGTCGTAGCCTGGGTTGGCCTGGAAGCCAGGGCGGTCGAAGAGGAGCTGCACGAGCATGAGTGTGAGGGTGGCGCTCAGGTCGTTCTCGCAGCCGGCGGCGATGCCCGAGTCGCGGAGGGTCATGAAGCTCATGCAGGGCATGTAGAGGCCGCGGCGCAGGCAGTCCATCATGATGGCATCGCACTGCTCGGCCTCGAGCATCGCCTGGCAGGCGAAGTGCACCCTCGCCGCCGTCACGACCTCCGGCTCGCGCGGCTCCACCACGCGCTTCGCGTGGCGCATGTACGCGCGGGCGAGCGCGCGGGCTTCGGCGGTCGTCTCCGTGCGATCGACCTCCGCCGCGAACCGCGCGACGGGCACCGCACGCACCTGCGTCCCGACGTGCGGCACGGTGTACTCCCGCTCCGTCCTCCCGCCGACGCTCAGGATCCGGCTCTGCCGCATCACCGTCATCGTGTGGATCATCCGCAGCGCGTCCGCCACGCCCGACAGGTCGTCGAGCGACTGGCTGAAGTGCACGCCCGCGCGCTCGTAGCCCTTCACCGACCCGTGCTTGACGCCCAGGCACGAGTAGATGACCAGCGGGCACTCGACGGCCTTGATGACGGTGTTGACCTGTGCGAAGTGGCCGTGCTTGAGCGGGATGAGCAGCACCCCGTCGGGCTTCGCCTGCTCGACGCGGCTAAGGAACGCCGCGACGCTGGCCGAGCCGTCGAGCGGCTTGTTCTCGATCGCGAGGTCCACGCCCAGGCGGGCGGCGATCGCGCCCAGCTCCGCCGTGTACTGGCGCTGGCGGCCCTCGGCGTCGAAGTCCTTGCCCGGCCAGCTCCACCAGCCGCCCGGCTTCCGCAGCGCCTCCGACGGCGGATAGAGGAAGGCTCCCCGGACCCTCGCCGGTCGCTTCGCCCGCCCCGTCTTCGCGACGGTCGGCAGCGGCATGGGCGGGCGGCAGCCCAGCGCCAACGCGCCCGCGGCCACCCCCGTGGCGCGCAGGAAGTCGCGGCGGCGGCACCCCGTCGCGCGGTCATCTCGATGCGGCATCGTCATCTGGCTGGCTCCTTCCGCCCGCATTCTACCCGCGCCCGCCGCGGCGTCAAGCGCGGGGCGGGAGAGACGCTGGGCGCGTCAGGCCAGGCCGGGGGCGGATGCGTGCGACTACGCAGCGACGGGAACCCTCCCAGAGCCACGGAAAGGCGCTGGGCCACAAACGCACGCACGGGTCGTAGCGCAAGCGTCCCGCTTGCGTCCGTTCCCCTCCGTGGCCCCGAACCCGTCGCCTGAAACCCGGAACCCTCGGCGGCAGGCCGCCGCCCCCGCGCGTGCGGCAGGAAGGCTGATGCCACACTTCGCGAAGTGTGACGTCCGTGGCGCCCACCGTTCCTGCGATGCGATGCACCAGGACCGGTGACGACCATGCCGGCAACTCAGTGCTCGGAGAGGGCGGAGAAGGCTGCTGCCGGTTCCTGGTTGCAGGTTCCGCGGGTGCGAGAATGTGCCGTGACGGGCTCCCTGGAGCCCGGAACAGACAACCCAAGGCATTAGCTACCCCCGCAGGCGCGGCCCCAGGGTGATTTCACACCTCATGAGGTGTGAGATCATTCGCGGCCCGAGCGCGTGCCATGGGGTGCGCCATGAGAGGTGACGCCGTTCATCAATGCTCGACCCTCGCATTGGGGGCGCACAAGGCGGTTTCGGGTTCCAGGTTCCAGGTTCCGGCAGCGGAGCAGATGCTGCAGCGGGACTCCCCCCGGAACCCGGAACCTGCAACCCGAAACCCGGAACCCTCGGCGGCAGCCGACCGCCCTGGGAGGTGCGAGCCGGAGACCGCGTGGCGGACGCTCCACCACGTTGACAGTCGCGGTGGCGCCTGTAGAATGGTGCGCGCTCGGTGGCTCCCAGCAGACCGGGTTGGAGAGGTCCGTTGGAGGAACGCCTGCGCTACGCCGTCGTCGGCTGCGGCCGCATCGCGCCTCTGCACCTGGCAGCGATCGCCGAGAGCCCCAGGGCGCGGCTCGTCGCGACCTGCGACGTCGTGCCCGAGCGGGCCCGCGCCGCCGCCGAGCGGTTCGGCGCCGACCGCCACTGCGCCGACTACCGCGAGCTGTTCGCCTCGGGCGACGTCGATGCCGTGTCGCTGCCCCTGCCCCACCACCTTCACGCCGACGCGGTCGTGGCCGCGGCCGAGGCCGGGGTCCACGTCTTCTGCGAGAAGCCGCTCGCGACGACGCCCGAGGACGCCGACCGCGCCATCGCCGCCTGCGATGCCGCCGGGGTCAAGCTCGCCGTCTGCTACCAGAACCGCTACAACGCCGCCTCCCAGGCTCTCCGCCGCGCCGTGGACGCCGGCCGATTCGGCCGACTCCTCCAGGCCGCCATCACCTTCCAGAACCGCAAGGCGCCCGACTACTACACCCGCGACGACTGGCACGGACGCTGGGACACCGAGGGCGGCGGATGCCTCACCACCCAAGCCATCCACACGATGGACCTGTTGCAGTGGCTCATGGGCGGCGCCGTGTCCGTGCAGGCCGACGTGGCGACGCTCGTGCACGCGGTCGAGGTCGAGGACACGGCGGCGGCGGCCATCGAGTTCGCCGGCGGCGCGCTCGGCGTCGTCACGGCCACGACAGCGGGCCACACCTTCTGGTCGCAACGGCTCGAGCTCGTGGGGACACGGGGCAAGGCGCTGCTGCTGAACAACCGCATCGCCGAGTGGGACTTCGCCGACGGCGCCGGCGATCGCGAGGCGGTGATGGCCATCGACGAGCTCAGCGGGGTGGCCGACGAGCGCGGCCGCTACGGCCCGGGCCACGAGCGCATCCTGCGGGAGTTCGTCGCCTGCGTGCTCGACGACCAGCCGGCGCCCATCGACGGCCGCGAGGGCCTGAAGATCTCGAACTTGCTCTGGGCCATCTACGAGTCGGCACGCGTCGGCCGCAAGATCGCCGTGCGGCCCGTCGGGCCCCCAGCCTAGGAGCCACACAGCCATGCCCAGCGACTGCCAGCCGCTCCGCGTCGCCGTCGACCACGCGACCGGCCGCGTCGAGCCGACCGCATCCACCCAGACCATCGAACGCCGGCTCTCCGACATGCGCGGCATGTACCAGGACGCCGAGGCGACGGCCGCGCTCATCGAGCAGGGCGACCCCGTCCTCTATCGCGTCCACGCTCCCGCCATCCCCGACGAGGCCGAGCACCTGCTGTGCGGCACGACGGTCATCGAGCCGGGCAAGGTGGGCGACGAGTATTTCATGACGAAGGGGCACTTCCACGCCGTCGAGCGGACGGCCGAGGTCTACCACTGCCTGGCGGGCCGCGGCGTGATCGTGATGGAGACGCGCGCGGGCGAGACGGTCGAGGCGTGGCTCGAGCCGGGGCAGGCGGTCTACATCCCGCCCGGCTGGGCACACCGCAGCGCGAACGTCGGCGGCGAGCCCTTCGTCTTCTTCTACGCCATGCCCGGCGGCGCGGGGCACGACTACGCGGCGTTCGCCGAGCTCGGCTTCCGCCGCATCGTCGTCGAGCGCGACGGGCGGCCTGCCATCCTGCCCAATCCGCGGGTCGGCTAGCGCGGCCCTCGGCAGCCGCCTGCTCGAGCGCGCTGCTCAACTCACGGTGAACACGGTGACGGCGTTGGTGGCGCCGGGCACCGGGGTGGTGCCGGCGACGAGGACGACGGCGTCGCCGCGCTTCACGGCCCGGGCCTCGCGGAGCCGGGCGACGGCCTCGTCGAGCAGGTCGCCGACGGCCTCGGCCTGGCGCACGGGATGCGCCTCGACGCCCCAGACCATGGCGAGGCGACGGCAGGTGGCGGGCACGGGCGAGAAGGCGTGGATGGGGCACGCGGGCCGGCGCTGCGCGAGGAGCCGCGCCGTGGCGCCGGACATGGTGAAGACGACGAGCGCGGCGGCGGCGATGTCCTGGGCGGCGTGGACGCCGGCATCGGCCATGGCGGCGGGGATCGAGAGGGCGTCGCCTTCCTCGTGCTCGGCGTGGCCGCGTCGCGCGACCGCCTCGGCGGCCTCGGCGATGCGGGTCATCATGCGGACGGCCTGGACGGGGTACTTGCCGACGGCCGTCTCGCCGGAGAGCATGACGGCGTCGGTGCGGTCGAAGATGGCGTTGGCGACGTCGGAGGCCTCGGCGCGGGTCGGCCGCGGGCTCGCCATCATCGACTCGAGCATCTGGGTCGCCACGATGACGGGCTTGGCCCTGAGATTGGCCTGGACGATGATCTGCTTCTGAAGCACGGGCACGCGCTCGGGCGGCATCTCGACTCCGAGGTCGCCGCGGGCCACCATCACAGCGTCGGCCGCGTCGAGGATGGCGTCGAGCTCGTCGATGGCCTCGGGCTTCTCGAGCTTCGCGACGATCGGCGCGTCGGAGCCGGCGCGCCGGACGAGCCGCCGCACCGACCCGATGTCCGCAGCGCGCCGCACGAACGACAGCGCCACCGCGTCCACGCCCAGCTCGAGCCCGAGCGCCAGGTCGCGGCGGTCCTTCTTCGTCAGGGCTGGCGCGCTCACGGCCACCCCCGGCAGGTTGATCCCCTTGTGGTCGGTCAGCGTCCCGCCGGTGACCACGCGGCAGCGGACCGCGTCGTCGGTCGTGCTGGTCACCCGCAGCTCGATGTTGCCGTCGTCGAGCAGGATGCGGTCGCCGCGCCGGACGTCGCGGGGCAGCGCGCGGTACGAGGTCGCGAAGCACTCGGCCGTGCCGACCACCCTGCGCGTCGTGATGGTCGTCCGCTCGCCCTCGCAGAGCACGATGCCGTCCCTGTTGGCCATCTCGCCGGCGCGGATCTTCGGGCCCTGGAGGTCCTGGAGCACGCAGACGTTGGCGTCGAGCTGCTCCGCGAGGCGTCGGATCGTCTTGAGCCGCGCCGCCTGCTCGTCGTGGGTGCCGTGGGAGAAGTTGAGGCGAAACACGTCCACGCCCTCGCGGATCAGCGCCTTGAGGCGCGCCTCTGACTCGCTGGCCGGCCCCACCGTCGCCACGATCTTCGTCTGCATCGCTGCGTCCCCTGTCGTCGCGGAGGGAGCCCTCGGGTACCGTCGCTGCCCCCGGCCCAGGCGATTATAGGGCTGAGCGCGCCCCGCCGCAACCGCCGCTCTGCCCGCGCGAGAACACCGCGGGGCCGGACAAGTACGCGTCTGTGGATGCCCGCAGAGAAAACGTCCTGCCCGGACCTGTGGCACAGGCGCCCAGCCTGTGGACCCCGGGCACGATGCCCGTGCCACCTCTATCTGACGCAGTCGGCCCTGGCCCGCGGACGCGGCCCCGCGCCGCTGTTGATTCCACACTTTCGAAAGTGTGGAATCACCGATGCTCACAGAGGAGAACCCCTGCTCAGACCGCTGGCACAGGCGTCCAGCCTGTGGACCCCGGGCACGATGCAGGTCCCACCGTGTTTGGTGCCATTCCAGACCGGGGCTCGCACGTTTCTTCCGCGTCGCTCGGCGGTCCGCGACGGCCCCTCTGGCCGCGCATCGGAGGGCGACTGGATAATTCCACACTTTCGAAAGTGTGGAATCAACGCCCGGAGGCGCCCCGCGGTCCAGGATGGCTGCGTGTCATGCCGCTGGCAGGTCGCCACCGATCCCCGCAGGACCAATGTCCGGCCCAGACGCCTGGCCAAGCCGTCCAGCCTGTGGACCCCGGGCACGATGCCGCTGCCACGGTAGTTGATGGAGCTCCAGGGTGAGCGCCCGTACGTTTCTTCCGCGCGGATCCGTGGCGTGAGGCAGGCTCGATCGGGGCGGGCCAGCGAGAATCCCTCCTGGACCCGGGGCACAGAACGCCACGAGGCCGGGCGACGGGCCCGGCCTCGCGTCCGTTCCAGCTCGAGGGTCGCGGCGGCGTCATTCGCCGGCAGTTGGCTTCTGCTTCTCTGTCCTGCCGGCGAGCAGGATGCCGCACTCGGCGCACAGGGTCTCGATGCGCGTCTCGCCCCGCGCGGGGTCCTTGCGCTGGCGGGTGCGGACGGTCACCTGCTTCTGACAGCGGGGACACCAGCAGAGCATGGTCATCCCTGGGCGGAGGGACTCCGCAGGACGGCGCCGGTGGCGCCGGAGGTGACGAGCTGGGCGTAGCGGCCGAGCCAGCCGGTGGTGATCTTGGGCTTGGGGGCCTGCCACTTCTTCTTCCGGGCGGCCAGCTCTTTCCTGGTCACGTGGAGGGTGATCGTGCGGCCCGGGATGTCGATGGTGATCTCGTCGCCGTTCCTGACGAGGGCGATGGGGCCGCCGGCGGCGGCCTCGGGCGAGACGTGGCCGACGCAGGGGCCGCGGGTGCCGCCGGAGAAGCGGCCGTCGGTGAGCAGGCCGACGCCGTTGAGCAGGCCCATGCCCGCGAGGGCGGAGGTGGGGCTGAGCATCTCGCGCATCCCCGGGCCGCCCTTCGGCCCCTCGTAGCGGATGACGACCATGTGGCCTTCCTTGATCTTGCCGTCGAGGATGGCCCGCATCGCCTTCTCCTCGCTGTCGAAGACCTTGGCCCTGCCGGTCAGGCACCTGGACTCGGGCGCGACGGCGCTCTGCTTGACGATGGCGCCGTCGGGCGCGAGGTTGCCGTGCAGCACGGCGATCCCGCCCTCGGCGTGGTAGGCCCGCTCGGGCGAGCGGATGATGTCGTCATCCTCGACGACGGCCTGGCGCTGGATGGTGCGGATCGACTTTCCGCTGACGGTCGGGCAGTTGTGCATGCGCTTTCCGAGCCGCTGGAGGACGGCGGGGATGCCGCCGGCGTAGTGGAGGTCCTCCATGAAGTACTCGCCGCCGGGGCGGAGCGCCGCGATGGTCGGCGTGTCCTTGCTGACGGCGTCGAGGGCATCGAGCGGCAGGTCGATGCCGGCCTCGTGGGCGATGGCGGGGATGTGGAGGCAGGTGTTGGTCGAGCCGCCGAGCGCCATGTCGACCCGCAGCGCGTTCTCGACGCTCTCGCGGGTGATGATCTGGCGCGACGTGATGCCCTTGCGGACCAGCGCGACGATGCGCTCGCCGCTGGCGTAGGCGATGCGGTCCTTCTCGCTCAGCACGGCCAGGCACGCGCCGCACCCGGGCAGCGACATGCCCATCGCCTCGGTGCAGCACGCCATCGTGTTCGCCGTGTAGAGGCCCTGGCACGAGCCGGCCGACGGGCAGCCAGCCATCTCGAGCTGCTCGAACTCCGCCAGGTCGATCTTCCCGGCCTGGTAGAGGCCGAGCGCCTCGAAGACGTCGCGGACGAGCGACCGCCGCTGCATCTTGTGCATCCCCGCGAGCATCGGCCCGCCGGTGACCACGATGCTCGGGACGTCGAGCCGCGCCGCGGCCATGAGCATCCCTGGGGTGATCTTGTCGCAGTTGGTCAGCAGCACCAGGCCGTCGAGTTGGTGGGCCTGGGTGATCGACTCGATCATGTCGGCGATCAGCTCGCGCGAGGGCAGCGAGTAGTGCATGCCGCTGTGGCCCATGGCCACGCCGTCGCAGATGCCGGCGACCTGGAACTTCATGGCGATGCCGCCGCCCGCGTGGATGCCCTTCTCGATGGCCCGCTCGAGCCGCGGCAGGTGCACGTGGCCTGGGATGATGTCGGTCGCGCTCGACGCCAGCCCGATCATCGGCTTGCCCATATCCTCGCGGCGGAGCCCGCAGCCGAACAGCAGCGCCCGGTGCGGCGCAGCCTCGACCCCCTGTGTGACGATATCGCTGCGCATGTGCTTCTCCTGCGTCTGGGAACGGAGCGTGGCGTAAGCAAGCCGGGATTATAGGACTCGCCGGGAGGCGAGTCAAACGGCGGGAGGGGATGCCGTCAAGAGAAGTGTGCAATTCCGTCTGGGTATGCCTCCGTCGGGGTTATTGACCTCTGCATGACCAATGCAAAGACAACTCCCACCTGTCCCGAGGCCCGCCTTCCGTGGCCCCCAGGCGCCGGGGGCGATGACGCAAGGGGTCTGCGGCGGTCAGCCCCGACGGCTTTGACGGGGGCACCATGGCTCTGGGCCACGTTCTGGCAGCGGCCGCGTGAAGTCGCGGGACGCTCCCTGCCCGCGTTCTGCGAAGGCGATGCCCTGGCTCGGCGGTCCACTCAGGCCGACTCGCAAGCGGCGAAGACGCCGCCGCACCCCTTGCGGCCGACGGCCCGCATGCCCTTCGCAGAAGGCGACGGGAGCCACGGGCGAGCGTAGCCGCGGCCCGGACGGGCGCAGGAGGGAGTGACAGCCCCCTTTCACCAGCCGCGGCACGGCGCAGCGGGATCGTCACCTCGCCAAACGGCTGCGCCGTCAGTGAGCTTGCGGGCTCAGGGAGGAGGAGGTGAGTCTGATCGCGGCTATTGGGGTCTTCCCGTCCTCGTCGTCGTCGTCGATTTCCTCGTCTCGAAGCGAGGATGCAGGAAGCCACAGGAGAGCAGTGCACCCGCGGGGTCCGTGCCGGCGAGTTCCGCCTGCATAGTTCCTGTTGCGGGAGGTCCGCGACTCCGCACGCCCAAACAAGTTTGAGCGTGGCACCCAGGGTTCAGTGCTGTATTGGGGGGGCCACGCTCAAGCGGAGCTTGGGCGTGTCTTCCCGCAACCGCAACTCGATAGGCATCGCTGTCCCGGCTCGCAGCAAATCAAGGACGACGACGAGGACGATCCAGGACGCGCCGGGCCTGCCTGGTGAACACCAGCCTCCAGCTCACCAGTCGAGCTCCTCGTGACACTCCTCGACCGGCGTCCTGAGGCCCTTGGCGATGGACTCGCGCATGCCGGGGATGGAGGTCAGATGGAGGGTCTCCTGGATCGCCCGCCCATCCTCCTCGGACAAGAGCACCCCCGAGTGACGCTCGCCTGCGATCTGCACAGGCTCGTGCGACTCGGCTACCTCTTTGAGAAGCTCTTCCAGACGCTTCCGGGCTTCCGCCGCACTCAGCGATACCGTGCTTCTCTCTCCGCCACGCACCGGCCGACAGCACCACGCACCAACACCTGCATTCCAGCCCGGCCCCGCCGTCATGTCAATGATGCCTGCCGGTGCGGAACAGCCGCCCCGAGCGCCGCTGCCCTCAGCGGCCGAGGAGTGTGAACATGACGTGCCATCCGACGCCGCTGCTGAGTGCGTCGGGCTTGGGGTCGGGCAGGTCGGCGGGGCCGATCTCGCCGGCGCAGTAGCAGCCGAAGAGCGGGAGGTTGCTGCCGAGGGCCTGCTGCATGGCGGCGAGCTCGTCCTGGATGTTGTCGAGCTTGCCCTTGCGGCCGGCGCAGTTGAAGGCGAGGGCGGCGAAGGGCTTGCCCTTGAGCCTCTTGAGCGCCTCGGCCGCGCCCTCCTTGGCGGAGGCGATGACCCGGTCGTTGTCCTTGGCCATGCGGCCCGCGAGGGCCACCGCGAAGTCGCCTGCGAGCACGACGGCGAGCGCGCTGTCGCGGTACATGCGGCCCTGGTAGTAGATGCAGGTCTGCCCGGCGTTCTTGTTGGCCGAGCCGCCGGTGATGGCGAAGGCCTTGCCGACCTCCTTCTGGATGCCCCGGACCAGGTGGGCGTTCTTCGGCGAGTGGGCGTCGGCCAGGACGACGAGCAGCTTGTCCTGGGGTCCGCGTGGCACGCGCTGTGCGAGCCGCTCGCCGGCGGCCTCGAGCAGCTCCTGGATCCTGGCATCGTCCTTGCCTGGCAGGAGCCTGGCGGTGCCGAGGCCTGTCTGGAGCGCGGTGGCGACGGAGATGCCCGGGCCGGCGACGGCGACGAGGCCCACCGCGTCGCGGTCGAGGCAGCCGGTCTGCGCGAAGGCGCCGTAGGTGGCGCAGCCGAAGAGGATCTCGCGGGGGAACACCGAGGCGACGCCCCGGAGCGCACGGCGCTTGAGCCGCGGCGAGTCGAAGCACTCGGCGACGAGCACGATGTGCGGCGCGGCGCCGCCGAGCTGCGCGCGGAGCGCCTCCGCCGCGGCCTTGCCCGCCGCGTAGGCATCGGCGCCCTGGGCCGCGGCCACGCGGATCGCGATCTCGCCGTCCGGCACCGGCGGAGGCGTCACCAGTGTCCGCGCACCCGGCGAGCCGCACCCGACGACCAGCGCCGCGAGGCCCGCCACCACGACCAGCCGCACCGCGAGTCCGCTGTGACGCCACATGCCCAGTCCTCCTCTCATCAATGCTTCGACGTGCACAGTCCCCACTCGATCTTCCCGTCGAACGGGGCATCATCGCCCCAGCGGACGCCCTGCCACGAGCACCAGGCCAGGCGGTTGCGCTGGGAGGGCCAGAGGCCCATCGCCTCGCCGAGGTCGCGCAGCCCCGTGCCGTCGGGGTCGTGGACGAGGAGCGAGAAGCGGATCTCGCGCCCGACGGTGAGCCGGATGCCGCCGATGGCCTTGGCCGGGATCGCGCACTCGTAGCACGTGACGCCGCGCCGCCGCCGCACCGACACCCGCGCGCCGGCGAGCGCCAGCGCGTCGAGCGGCCGCTTCTCGGCGGCGACTGCCAGCGCGGCCCCAGGCTCCAGGAGCGCGAAGCAGCGGTCGCGCGCGAACAGGCCCGCCCCCGCGGCCAGCAGAAACTCGTAGCGCGCCGCCTTCTCCGTCGGCTTCGTGCCCGTGACCGCCTTCCGCGAGGCGATGGCGAACTGCACGGCGTCGAAGGCGCCCGCCCCCTTCCCGCGGCCCACCTGCTTGTCCTCATCGACCTCGACCGCCACGCAGAACTGGCGCTCGCTCCACAGGGTCCGCACCACCGTCCGCTTGCCCCGCGCCGTGAACGTCACGGGGATGGCGTCGTCCCAGTCGCCGAGCCGGCCGTCGATCCGCGGCGTCGCGTGCGGCGCGCTCGCGCACATCACCGTGTGCCGGCGCACCACGGTCGCACCCGCGCCCGTGGCCGCGACCTCGACGCGGTAGGCATTGCTCTCGCCGCTCGCCGCCCCGTGGACGGTGAAGGGGACGCGCGCCGTCTCGCCGGCCTTGAGGCGGACCTTGCGCTCCGCGGGATCGGCCTTCCACCCCTCGGGCAGCGCCAGCCGCACGGTGCCCTCGTAGGGCTTCGCCAGCAGGTTCCGCACGCGCACGTGCGTCACCGGCCCCGTCGCCGGCGGCACCACGAAGTGCTCGGCCCGCAACGCCACCGGCTCGCCCGCCCACACGGCCAGGGGCACGACGACGGCGAGCGCTGCCAAGCCCACGCACATTCGCATGGCCATCTCCGTCCCCGACTGCTCAACCATCGCCACACCCTAGACGAAGCGACGGCGCGTGTCAATCGCCGGCGTCGTCGAGCATCTTGCGGAACTCGTCCTCGGTGAGGACGGTGACGCCGAGCTTCTCGGCCTTGGCGAGCTTCGAGCCGGCCTTGGCGCCGGCGACCACGTAGTCGGTCTTGCTGCTGACGCTCGAGGCGGCGCGTCCGCCGCGGGCCTTGACCAGCGCCTGGGCCTCGGCGCGGGTCGAGTGCTCGAGGGAGCCTGTGAAGACGAAGGTCTTGCCGGCGAAGGGCGTCTCGCCCTCCTCCACCGGCTCGCGCTTCTCGACGGGCGGGAAACGGACGCCGCCGTGGCGTAGCCGCTCGACGGCGGCGAGGTTGTCGGGGTTGTCGAAGAAGTCGCGGACCGAGCGAGCGACGGTGGGGCCGACCTCGTAGGTGCCCTCGAGCAGCTCGTAGTCGGCGGCCATGAGGGCGTCGATGGAGCGGAAGGTGTCGGCCAGCACCTCGGCGACGTGCTCGCCGACGTGTCGGATGCCGAGTGCGTAGATGCAGCGCGCCAGGGGGCGGTCCTTCGACGCCTCGAGCGCGGCGAGCAGGTTCTCGGCTGACTTCTCGGCCATCCGCTCGAGCGCGGCGAGCGGCTCCTTGCCCAGGAAGTAGAGGTCGGCCGGGCTGGCGACCAGGCCCGTCTGGACGAGCTGGTCGACGAGCTTGGCGCCCAGGCCCTCGACGTCCATGGCGCCGCGGCGGGCGAAGTGCTCGATGCGGCCCTTCACCTGCGCGGGGCACGCGAAGTTGATGCAGCGGGCCACCACCTCGCCCTCGGGCCGCTCGACCGCCGAGCCGCACACGGGACAGCGATCGGGCATGGTGAACTTCCGCTCGGCGCCCGTCCGCTCGCCGGGCACCACGCGGACGACCTCGGGGATGACGTCGCCGGCGCGCTGGATGACGACCGTGTCGCCGATGCGCACGTCCTTGCGGTCGACCTCGTCCTGGTTGTGGAGCGTGGCGTTCGAGACCTCGACCCCGCCGACGCGCACCGGCTCGAGCCGCGCGACCGGCGTGAGCGCGCCCGTGCGGCCGACCTGGACCTCGATGTCGCGGACCGCCGTGGTGGCCTGCTGGGCGGGGAACTTGTAGGCGATGGCCCACCGGGGGCTGCGCGAGCGCACGCCGAGCCGGCGCTGCTGCTCGCGGTCGTTGACCTTGAGGACGATGCCGTCGATCTCGAAGGGCAGGGTCTCGCGGCGCGCGCCCATCTCGTCCCAGAAGGCCTGCACGTCCTCGACGCCCGAGCAGATGCGGTGCTGGACGACGGGGAAGCCGAGGTCGGCGAGGAAGGCGAGCTCGTCGGTGTGGGAGTCGGGCGCGGGGCCGTCGGCCTGGCCGAGTGCGTAGAGGAAGATGCGCAGGGGCCTGTCGGCGGTGACCTTGGGGTCGAGCTGGCGGAGCGAGCCGGCGGCGGCGTTGCGCGGGTTGGCGAAGCGCGGCTCGCCGGCCTCCTCGCGGCGGGCGTTGAGCTCGACGAAGCGCGCCCTGTCCATGTAGACCTCGCCGCGCACCTCGAGCCGCGCGGGCGGCTGGCGCGCGTCGGTGCGGAGCCGGAGCGGGACGGAGCGGACGGTGCGCAGGTTCTGGGTGACGTCCTCGCCGGTGACGCCGTCGCCGCGCGTGGAGCCGAGGACGAATCGGCCTGCCTCGTAGACGAGCTCGACCGCCAGGCCGTCGAGCTTCGGCTCGGCGACCAGCTCGAAGGCGTCGCCCTCGAGGCCGTCGGCCGTGCGCTGATGCCACTCGCGGAACTCCTCCTCGGTCAGCGCGTTGCCGAGGCTGAGCATGGGGGTCGAGTGGCGGACGGTGCCGAAGGCCTCGAGCGGCTGCGCGCCGACTCGCTGGGTGGGCGACTCGGGCGTCACGAGCGTGGGGTAGTGCTCCTCGATGGCCTGGAGCCGGCGGAGGAGCAGGTCGTAGTCGGCGTCGGGGATCTCGGGCTGGTCGAGCACGTAGTAGCAGTAGTTGTGGTGCTCGAGCTGGGTGCGGAGCGTCTCGGCTTCCCTGAGCACATCGTCGGGGACGTCGGCCATGGCTCATGCCCTCGGGCGCTGCGGTCGCTGCGGCGGGTAGTATAGCGCGGTCGGGCAGGAGCGCCAAGCGGGTCAGAGGCCCAGGTACTCGCGGGAGGCGCCGCGGGCGAGGGC
>CBFDBL010000057.1:0-16172 GCA_965603035.1 uncultured bacterium | reverse complement strand
ATTGTCGATCGGGGTGGCGAAGCCCGACAGGATGACGGCGGGCACCAGGAACAGCTCGCCGGCCACGAGCACCGACACGGGGTTGCCAGGCAGCCCGAAGACGAGAGTCGCGCCGCGGCGGCCGAACACGGTGGGCTTGCCGGGCTGCATGGCGACCTTCTCGAAGAACAGCTCGACCCCGAGCTCGCGGAGCAGGCCGGGCACGAGGTCGCGGTCGCCCATCGACACGCCGCCCGAGACGGCGAGCACGTCGCTCTCGAGCCCCCTGGCCAGGGCTGCCCGCAGCGCTGCCGGCTCGTCGGGCGCGATGCCGAGCCGCACGGCCTCGATGCCGAGCCGCGCGAGGCGGGCCGCGACGTAGTGCGAGTTGGCGTCGCGGATCTGCCCTGCGCCGGGCGCCTGGTCGATGGGCACGATCTCGTCGCCCGTCGAGAGCACGGCGACGCTCGGCCTGCGATACACGGCCACCTCGGCCCGGCCGCAGGCCGCCAGCGTCCCGGCCTCGGCCGCCCGCACGGCGTGCCCTGCCCCAAGCACCGCGTCGCCCGCCCGGACGTCCTCGCCACGCCAGCAGATGTTCCGGCCCTTCACCACAGGCCCGGCGAAGGTCACCTCGTCGGCCCCCGGCCCGGGCTCGGTCTGCTCGACCATCACGACCGTGTCGGCGCCCTCGGGCACCGGCGCGCCCGTCATGATGCGGGCGCACTCGCCCGACTGCACGGCACGCGTGGGCACGGCGCCGGCGGGCACGTCCTGGGTCACCCGCAACGCCCGGGGCGCCTCCGCCAGGTCGGTCGCGATGACGGCGAACCCGTCCATCGCCGACTTGTCGAACGGCGGCATGTCGACGTCGGAGGCCACGTCCTCGGCCAGCACCATGCCGACCGCGCCGTGCAGGGGCACCGTCACGGCCTCGAGCCGCCGGACGCGGTCCAGCATGGTCTGGATGGCTTGCGCGACGGGGATCATGGGCGTGTCCTGGCGCGTGGGTCCTGCGTCGTTATGCACCCCCCATCATAGCGGGAGCCGCCGACGGCCTCAAGCGTGGCCTGGCCGGCAAGGCGCAAAGCCGCGGGGCACGCCCTGAAGCGCGCCCCGCGGCAGGCTGGCCGCGGCGTGGCCTGCTCAGCCGTGCAGGTCGTGGGCGCAGAAGCCGAGGCCGAGGGCCTCGAGGGTCTCGGGGCTGGGGACGCCGTCGGGGCTCCAGCCCATCTCGGCGAAGTACTCGGCCTGCTGGACGGCGAGATCGACGGTGACGCCTTTCGTGCCGCCGGCCTCCAGAGGCGGGTCGCCGAGGATGCGGCCAGGGACGTCGATGTCGGCGTTCCTGATGCCCTCGCGGAGGTTGTAGGCGACGCGGAGGTTCGCGATGCGGTCGCCGATGGCCAGCACGTCGTCCGCGGAGAAGCCCGCGCCCATGGCGCCGTTGAGGAAGTCCACCTGCGCCATGGCGGGGATGCACACGCAGCCGAACATGCAGCAGCCCTCGGCGTTGACGACGTGCATCAGCGCGCTCTGGGTCCGATGCGCTTTCGCCTTGCCCGTGTAGTCGTACTTCTGCTCGGGGGTCCAGCCGCCGTAGCGGTCCTCGAGCCCTGCGAGGGGGAAGCCGGCCTCGGCGGCCCAGGCGCTGAACTGTGTGTGGCGGCCTGGGGTGGCGTCGAGCTTGTAGCTGGAGGCGAGGCCTGGGCTCAGGCGCGGGTCGTGCATGGGCACCTCGGCGCCGCCGACCTGCATGGCGCACTCGATGGCGCGGCCGCCGATGCGCTCGGCCGCCTTCCTGGCGCCGTCGGCGAGCACGGCGCCGAAGCCCTCGCGCGCGACCATCTGCTCGATGAGCGTGACCATCGCCTCGGCGTTGCCCCAGGTCAGCTCGAGGCCGCCGGTGTCCTCCGCCGTGATGAGGCCGCGGTCGTAGCACTCGTAGGCGAAGGCCAGGGTGCAGCCGGCCGAGATAGTGTCCATCCCGTAGCGGTTGCAGATGTCGTTGGCCTTGCAGATGGCAGCCAGGTCGTCCACGAGCAGCATGGGGCCGAAGGCGCCGAGCGTCTCGTACTCGGGCTTGCCGGCGTCGAGCTCCTCGCCCTGGTAGGTGACCTTGACGAACCCGCCGCAGGCGATGGGGCAGTGCCAGCAGCCGTAGGGCTTGTGCTGGACGTCGTGGACGGCCTCGTCGCTGATCTTGCTGGCCCGCTCGGCCGGGAAGTCGTCGGCGGTGCCTGCCCAGTTCTTGACGGGGCAGTCGCCCGCGGCGACGGCGCCGGCGGTCAGCCCGCTGGTGCCGAAGGTGTGGAAGAGGTCGTAGAGCGGGTTGCCGTCGCGCATGGCCTTGATGTGGGCGGAGCGCTGCTCCTTCATGGCCGCCTCGTCGGCGAACGGGATGGCCTGGGAGCCCCGGACGACGATGGCCTTGATCTTCTTCGAGCCCATCACGGCGCCCAGCCCGCTGCGGGCCGCCGCGCGGTCGCGGTCGTTCATGATGCAGGCCAGCAGGCTGCATTGCTCGCCCACGGGGCCGATGGAGGCGATGGCGATCTTCTCGCCGTACTCCGCCTTCAGCTCCGCCTCGACCGCATCGATCGTCAGGCCCCACAGCGCCGCCGCGCTCTTCAGCTCCGCCTTCCCGTCGTCGAGCACCAGGCACACGGGCTCGGCGGCGGCGCCCTCGAAGACGATGCCGTCGAAGCCGGCGAACTTCAGGAGCGGCCCGAAGTTGCCCCCGCAGTTCGCATCGCCGAACCCGCCGGTCTTGGGCGACTTGCCGACGACCTGGAAGCGGTTGCCGCAGATGGCGGGCGAGCCGGTGAGCGGCCCGCTGAAGAAGCCGAGCAGGCTCGCCGGCCCGAGCGGGTCGGTGCCCGCCGCGGTGCGTGTGTAGAGGTAGTAGGCGCCGAGGCCGTAGCCGCCCAGGTAGTCCCTGTAGAGCGCGTCGGGCGGCGACTCGATGGCAATCTTGGCGCTTGCCAGGTCCACGATCGCGATCCTGCCCATCGTGCCGGGAACGGACATCGCAGGGCCTCCTCTTCCTGAGGATGGAGAGAGCATCCGGTGCAACTGGGGGGAGTGTATGGGTTTTGGGGGGGTGAGTCAAGACCAGGAACGGCTCGCGCGTCCGGGGACCGCCCTCTCGCGCGCTGCGGGCCGCGCCGCCATGGCCGCGCGGCGTCAGCCGCCGGCGATGGGCGGGAAGATGTCGAGCGCGGCACCGTCGGCGAGGACGGCGCTGTGCTCGGAGCGGACGTGGTCGATGAAGACGAGGTGGGCGAGCTTGGGGTCGACCTCGAGCTGGGTCAGGAGATCGTCCACCGTCGCCCCAGGCGACAGCTCGACGGCGAAGGGCGTGCGGTCCTTGGGGTCGGGCCGGAACCGGCCGAGGATGGAGCGCAGTCTCACGGTGACCGTGATGGGATCAGAGTCCGGCATGGGTCTTATCGAGGTCCTCGTCGGGCACGTCGAAGACGGTGCCGTGTGGGGGCAGCGGCTCGGTGGTCATGAAGTCGGGCAGCCGGTCGTCGGCCTTGGAGAAGCCGGCGCGGGCGTTGAAGTCGCGCTCGGCGCGCAGGGTCGCGAGGCCGAGGTTCTCGATGTAGTCGTCGGCCGACCACTCGGTGCCGCAGTGGGCGTTGACCAGGTCGACGACGGCGGCACCGGCGTCGGGGACGTCGAGGACGCAGAAGGCGACGAAGAGGCACAGGCCGGTGCTGTCGAGCGCGGCGGTGGCCTGCTGGAGAGCGGCGCTGAGTGCGACCTGGCCGTCGGGGCTGAGCGGGTCGACGTCGCCGCCGACCTTGAGGATGTTGGGGGCGATGGCGTAGCCGGCGGTGTGGTCGGCGCCCATGGTGCTGGTGGCGTAGGTCACGCCGATGCCCTTGGCGGCGCGAGGGTCGTAGGCGGGCATGGCCTGGCCCTTGACGCAGGGGATGCGGCTGACGCCGAAGCACCGGCCCGTGACGGCGGCGCCGGAGCCGAGGATCCGGCCGAGCGGGGTGCCCTGGCGCACCTCGCCGAGCAGCCTCAGGACGCCGTCGGCGTCGCCGAAGGGCAGGAGGCCACCTTCCATGGCGACGCCGAAGGTAGCGCCCATCTCGATGGTGTCGACCCCGATGTCGTCCTCGGCGCGGTCCATGGCGGCGATGGCGTCGAGGTCGTCGATCCCGCAGTTGGCGCCGTGTGCCCACACGGTTTCGTACTCGGGGCCTTTCGAGAGGAAGCCGCCGTCCTTGTCGTGGTAGATGCTCGAGCAGGCGATGACGCAGCCTGGGTGGCAGGGGTGGCGCGGGTTGCCGCCGCGCTCGATGATGGTCTCGCGCTCGGTCTCTCCGCTGATGGCGTCGGTGCCGTCGAAGGTGCCGTCGGCGAAGTTGCGTGTCGGGTAGGCGCCTGCGGCGTTGATGACATTGGCGAGCGCGTTGGTGCCGTAGGTCGGCAGGGTCTCGCCGGTGACGGGGTGCCCACGGAGGTGGGCGGCGAGTCGCTTGTTGGCGGCCTTGAGCGCCTCGGGGTCGGCGCTGGCGGGTCGGGCGCAGCCGTCGGTGTCGAGGACGATGGCCTTGAGGCCCTTGGAGCCCATGACGGCGCCTGTGCCGCCGCGGCCGCAGTGGCGGGTAGGCCGGCCGTCGATGTCGGTGATGGCGATGCTGGCCGCGGCCAGCCGCATCTCGCCCGCGGGGCCGATGGACACGCAGGAGACCTTCTCGCCGTACTGGGCGTGGAGCCGTGCGACGGTGTCGTAGTTGCCGAGGCCCTCGAGCTCGGGCGCCTCGACGAGCTCCGCGCCGTCGGCATCGACGCGCAGGACGTAGGGCGTGCCGCGGCTCGCCGGCGCGCCTTCCACGACGATGGCGGCCAGCCCGAGGCAGCCGAGCGCCTGCGCGGCCGTGCCGCCCGCGCTCGACTCCTTGATCGTCCCCGTCAGCGGGCTCTTCGCGCCGGCCGACAGCCGGCCGCTGCACACCGCGACGGTGCCCGAGAGCAGGCCGGGTGCGAGCACGAGCTTGTTCGCGGCCGCCAGCGGGTGGCAGGTCGCGGGCACCTCGGCGGCGACGATCGCGCTCGTCATGGCCCGCCCGCCGAGGAACTGCCACGCCGCGGGCACGGCCCCGACGGCGACCTCCAGCGAGTCCATCCGCACGCGCAGCAGCGTCCTGTCCATCCGCTTGCCTCCGTCGGTGTCTGATGCCCTCGGAGCGACGCTCGCCATTCTACCACGCGCACGCCGCCTGTCAACGGCGGGCCGGCGCTAGTCGAGCACCTCGAGCAGGTTGCTGAAGTCGTCGGTCCAGTGGCAGCGCCGCTCGGAGACCGTCGCCTCCGCCGCGGCGCCTATGTCGCCGCTCTCGAAGAGCTCCGCGTCCCGGCTGAGGAGCACCCAGACCGCGGCGTCGATCAGCATCATGTCGTCCTCGTCGGAGTCGATGACCGCGGTCGCGAGGCCGAAGTGGTCGGCGTGGGCCAGCAGCACCGGCACGAGGTCGAGGTAGCGGTTCGACGTGTGGACGGCCAGCACACCCTTCGGCCTCAGGTGGCGCAGGTAGGTGGCGAAGGCCTCGCGGGTCAGCAGGTGGACGGGGATGGCGTCGCTGGAGAAGGCGTCGAGCGCCAGCAGGTCGAACTGCTGCGGCTCCCCCCGCGCCAGCTCCCGCTCCAGCGACAGACGGGCGTCGCCCATCTCGATGTGCCATGCGGCCGCGCTGTCGCCCAGGTAGGTGAAGCGGCTGGTGGCCAGGCGCTTGACCTCCGGGTTGATCTCGTAGAAGCGGACGGCGTCGCCTTCCCTGCCGTAGACCGCGAGCGTCCCCACCCCGAGGCCGACGACCCCGATGCGCCGCCCCTCCGCGCGCACGAGCTGGCCCAGCGCCAGGCCCACCCCGCTCTGCTCGCCGTAGTAGGACGTCGGCAGCCACCGGCCCTCGTCCGACTGGAACTGGTTGCCGTGGCTGATGCGGCCATGCACGAGCGCCGTGTAGGCGGCATCGGGATCCTCGGTCAGGTAGTTCTCGACGCGCAGCACGCCGTAGAAGTTCCTGTGGATCGACTCGCAGTCCTTGAGGGTCCGGCGCCTGTCCAGCGCCAGCGCCACCGTCAGGCCGGCGAGCATAGCCACTGAGCCGAGCGCCAGCGCGGCCCGCCGCCAGCCCCGCCACCGCGTCCGCTCGCCCGCGTTGTACCACCACGCCCCCAGTGCCAGCGCCCCGCAGGCCAACAGCCCGACGTGCAGCTCGAAGTACGCTGGGAACACCCGCGGCGCCACCAGCGTCACCAGCACGCCCCCCAACGCGCCGCCCGCAGCCACCAGCAGGTAGAACGACGTCAGGTGCCGTGGGCTCGGCTTCAGACGCACCAGCTCACCGTGGCACACCATGCAGCACACGAACAGCCCCACCGAGTAGCCCACCACCTGCCAGCCCAGCGACGCGTCCACGTCCTTGTACATCAGCCACAGCATCCAGGCGAGCACGAGCGGCAGCCAGAACCCGAGCAGCACACGCGGATAGCACCGCGCGCTGTGAAACGCCAGGACGAACGTCAGCAGGTAGAGCGCCAGGGGCAGCACCCACAGGAACGGCACCACGGCGACGTCGGCGCAGAGCTGGTTCGTGATCGCCAGCAGCAGCACGGACCCACAGGCAGGCAGCGCGACCCAGAAGACCCGCCGGAGCAGCGAAGGCGCGTCGCCCTCGCCCACGTCCCCGTCCTGCCCGCCCGGGCCCGCCGCCGCGGGCAAGCGCCACGTCCGCAGCACGCACCAGCCCATCAGCGCCGCATAGGCCACGAACGCCAGCGACCAGCCGATCGCCTGTCGGCGGGCACCGACCAGCGGCTCCATCACGAAGGGGAAGCTCAGCAGGGCCAGCAGCGCCCCCGCGTTCGACAGCGCGTAGAGACGGTACGGCGAGCGGCCGGGGCACGTGCGGCTGAACCACGCCTGCACCAGCGGCGCCGTGGCCGACAGGACCAGGTAGGGCAGCCCCACCGAAGCGGCCAGCAGCGCCAGGATGTGCCACGTCGGGTCCGCCAGCGAGCCAGGCTTCCACCGTGCGCCGGGCAGGATCGGCAGCACGGCCGCCGCGGCGACGAGCAGCACCCCGTGCACCACCGCCTGCGACCGAGGCCGCAGACGCACCGCGACCCAGTGAGCATACCCGTAGCCCGCCAGCAGCAGCACCTGGAAGAAGAGCATGCACGTCGTCCACACCGCAGGGCCGCCGCCGTACCACGGCAGGATCAGCTTCCCCATCAGCGGCTGCACCTGGAAGAGCAGGAACGCTCCCAGGAACGTGGCGAGCGCGTACCCCAGCACGTCCGTCTCCTGCACGATGCCCCTGCTGCCAAATGCACGGCGACAGGAAGCGGCCCCCCACCGCTCCCTGCCGACCTCGCTGTCCCGCCGGCCAGGCGCCGCGCGTCACCCGGCGTCCGTGCTCGCCGCGACGTAGCGCCCGCGCAGGGCCAGTGCCTCCGCGACGTCGCCCGTGCCCTTGACCAGCGCGCGGCCGTCGGCGAACACGATGAGCTCGTGCTCGCCCACCCGCAGGCTCGCCAGCCACTCGTTCGCCACCACCTCGCCCACACCCGCCCACCGCTCCACCAGGCGGGCCAGCGACACGGCCCCCCCTGCCCCGGCCGGCAGCCGCACCGAGCAGGTCCCTGGCACCGCCGCGGCCTCCGCCTCGGGCCGCCTGGCGAGGAACTCGTAGTCGCCTCGACCGCACGCCGGGCAGTCGGGCAGCCGCGGCACGTCCATCCGCGCCAGCTCCTGCTCCCACACGTCCACGCACAGCAGCACGCCGGCCGCGTCGAACGTGCCGGTGAGCAGCCGGAGCGCGGCGGTGCACTGGAGGGCGGCGACGGCGGCGACCGTCGAGTGCAGGATGCCGGCGGTGGCCGCGGTGGGCGCGGTGCCAGGCTCGGGCGGCTCGGGCATGAGGCAGCGGAAGCAGGGCGTCCGCCCTGGCACGACGGCCATGGTCATGCCGGTGGCGCCGACGGCGCCGCCGAAGACGTAGGGCGTGCCGGCCTTCAGGCACGCGTCGTTGAGCAGGAGGCGGGTCTCGACGTTGTCGGCGCCGTCCATCACGGCGTCGCAGCCGGCGATGAGGGCCTCGACGTTGGCCGGGGTGACGTCGGCGACCTGGGGCTGGAGGACGATCTCGGAGTTGGCCTGGCGCAGCCGCAGGGCCGCGGCGACGGCCTTGGGCGTGCGGCGGCGCGCGTCGTCCTCGTCGAAGAGCACCTGGCGCTGGAGGTTGTCGAGCTCGACGAAGTCGCGGTCGATGATGCGGAGGCGCCCGACGCCCGAGCGGGCCAGGCTGTTCGCGATGTGGGTGCCGAGCGCGCCGCAGCCGACGACGACGGCCGACGACGCGCTGATGCGGCGCTGGCCCTCGGGGCCGATGGGCTCGAAGATCTCCTGGCGGATGTAGCGGCTCTGAGCCACGGGGGGCCCCTGACCGGGGGTGGGGTCACGGGTCCGTCGGTCGTCCGCAGTCGGAGGGGTCGCCGCGGAGCTTCTCGAGGCCGTGCCTGAGAGCGGGGAGGATGGCGTCGAGGTTCTCGCGTGCGGCGGTCTCGGAGCCTGGGAGGTTGACGATGAGCGTGTGCTTGCGGATGCCGGAGGCTCCCCGCGAGAGCATGGCGTGGGGCGTCTTGGCCATGGAGGCGGCGCGCATGGCCTCGTCGAGGCCTGGGGTGTGACGCTCGACGACGGCGCGCGTGGCCTCGGGGGTGACGTCTCGGGGCGCGAAGCCCGTGCCGCCGACGGTCAGCACGAGGTCGATGGTGTGGCCGTCGGCGTAGTGGCGCAGCCGCTCCTCGATGGCCGGCTGCTCGTCGGGCAGGATCTCGGTCTTGTAGACGTGGGCGCCGAGCGCCTGCCGCACCAGGTCGGCCACCGCGGGCCCCGCCGTGTCGGTCGCCTCGCCCCGCGCGCACCGGTCGCTGATCGTCAGCACCACGGTCTGGAACCCCGCGCGCGGCACCAGCTCGACGACCTCGACCGCGTCGCCCGCGCTCACCATGCCGCCGCTGACCACCCGCGCGAAGAGCCCGCGCCGCGGCATCAGGCACTCGCCCAGCCGCTCGAACACCGTGCAGGCGTGCCCGTGGCACTCCTTGCCGATCTGCGTGACCACCAGTTCGACGCTCTTGCCGAGCCGCAGCCGACTGCCGAGGCCCACCCGCCCGAGGTCGAGCCCGCGCACCACCACGTTCTCGGCGAAGGCGCCCGGCCCCAGGTCCGCGAGCCGCTCGCGCCAGGCATCCACCTCCTCGGCGGCCAGCAGGCTCACCTCGCGGTGCCACTCGCCGGCGTGCGAGTCGCCCTGGATGCCGTAGTCGACGACAAACGTGGCCTGCTCGACGGGCTGCTTCGCCACGCCCTTGTCCTGGCTGACACAGATGGCCTCGATGCGGCCCGTCACGGCTCGCCTCCCTCCTGGCGCGCCCAGTCGCCCGACCTGCCGCCCGACTTGGCCAGCAGGCGCACACACCGGATGGTCATGTCCTTTGAGAGGGCCTTGCACATGTCGTAGACGGTCAGCGCGGCGACGGCGGCGGCGGTCAGCGCTTCCATCTCGACGCCCGTCCTGGCGGTGACCGTCGCCTCGGCGCGGACGTGCACCTCGTCGCCCCTCAGCGCGAGGTCCACCGCCACGTGCTCCAGCGGCAGCGGATGGCACAGGGGGATGAGCTGGCCGACCTGCTTCGCCGCCTGGATGCCCGCGATGCGCGCCGTCGCGAACACCGGCCCCTTCGCCACCGCGTCGCCGGCGATCGCCGCGGCCACCGCAGGGCCCACCTCGACCACCGCCTCCGCCACGGCCCGACGGCGCGTCGCCTCTTTGCCCGACACGTCCACCATCCGGGCCTCTCCCCCCCCGTCGACGTGCGATAGCCTGTCCGGCGCCAAAGCGCGCTCCTCCTGAGCCCACGGCCTCCACAGTATAGGCCGCCTCCCCCCGGCCGTCAACCGATCGGACGGTGCCCCTTGACCCTGGGAGCGCCGGCGGTAGAATACCGGTGGCGCCAGGGAGGCGGTCCTGGCCTGCGTTCGGTGGGTGGCGGCGCGGTGCCTGCTGGCTGCGAGGAGGATGGCATGAGCGCGTTCCGCGTGTTCGTGAGCTATTCACACGAAGACCGCGACAAGGCGGCGAAGGTGGTGCGGGCGCTGCGGCGGATGGGGCACGAGCCGCTGTGGGACGACAATATCCGGCCCGGCGCCGGCTTCACCGAGGCCATCCAGGGGCTGATCACCCACGCGCACGTGTTCCTGCCGCTGCTGACGGCGACGTCGCAGGGCAAGCCGTGGGTGCACCAGGAGACGGGCTACGCCATCGCGCTGCGCATCCCGGTACTGCCGGTGGTTGTGGGGAAACTGAGGGACAGGAAAGTGCTACCGGCCCAGATGATGGCGCACGTGCAGGCCGTGGAGGTGCGAGCGGACTTCAGGGACGTGGGGCGGCGGCTGCGCGAGGTGGACCTGAGCCGGCTGGTGTTCCCCGCGCCTCCCGTGCCGCCGCTGACCCAGATCGCCGACTGGCCGGAGAAGCGTGCCGAGCTGCTGGCCGAGTGCTCAGAGCGGGTCGAGGAGCTCGCCGGCTGCCAGCGGGTGCGCCAGCTAGCGGCGCTCTCGTCGTTCTCGCTGCCCGACGAGGACGTGCGCGACCCCGTGTGGAAGCTGCGCGAGGGCGGGCACCCCCGCACCCGCTACTACCGGCTGCTCCAGCGCAAGGAACGCCAGGCCCTCGAGCGGCACGCGCGCGGGGCGGGCTGCGACCTGATCCTCACGCCTCGGCTCATCGCGGCCCGGCTCGGCGGCGGCCGCGCCAAGGCCCGCCTGGCCACGCTGCGCGACTTCCTGGACTCGATGCCCGACGACAAGGTGCGCATCGTCACCTACCCGCGGCTGCCCGGCCAGAACCTGACGATGGTGGGCGACTGGTTCGTCGCCGAGTCGCTCACCCCGCGCGCCGGGCATGGCTACCGCCAGACCACGTTCAGTTGGCACGCGCCGTCGGTCTCGCGCTGGGTGCGCAAGTTCGACCGCGACTTCACGGAGCTGGCCGCCTGCTGCGCCTGGACGCTCCCCGAGTCGCGCGAGGCCGTCGTCGCGCTGCTCGACGAGGCGATCGCCGAGCTCGACGAGCCGGCCCCCCGGCGGCACCCACGCGCCGCGCGGAAGAAGAAAACGCGCAAGAAGCGGTAGTGAGCGCTCCACGACAGCGGCGGCAGCGCGCGGCCCGGCACCCGCAGTTGACAACCCGACCTGCGGACGGTATAATCCCGGAGAGACTGGGGGATTAGCTCAGTTGGGAGAGCGACAGGCTGGCAGTCTGTAGGTCGGGGGTTCGAGCCCCCCATCCTCCACCACGAAGCAGGGCAAGGATCTAGCGTTAGGTCCTTGCCCTGCTTGCATGTGCGGGGACCGCCTTCACCGCCAGGCGACGTGACGGCAAGTGACAGCAGAGGCATGGGTGGTCAGGATGAGCTCATGGGAAGCGGAGATCGAGCGGGCCGTGCACAACGTCTGGCGGGGCGCCCGTCACCCTCGCGGACGACGCGGACCAGGTGCACGTGGTTCGGCGTCAGGCAGTAGGCCAACGCCGCGACGCCGCACCGGTCGCACCACTCGGCCATGAGGCCGAGGTAGCACTCGTGGCCGTCGTCGCAGAAGAACGCCTGCTGCCGACGATTCCCCCGTTGGGTGATCTGGCGGGGCACGCCGGGCACCACCCCCCGTGCCAGTCTGGCCGTGCCCCGGCCTTACCACCGCCCAACCACCGAGTCAGGGAATAGGCATGGTGTCCCCCGATTGCCCTGGGTGGGCACTCGACAGAGGCGCGTCGAGGAATCGGGCCGCTTCGTCTGCCGCCGCCCTGAGCTGCGCGGGGCCGCGGGGGCCAGGCCACCCAAGAGCACTTGCGGCGGCGTGGGTGCGGAGTACACTGGCTCACCGTCGGGCCGGCCCAGTCGGCCGGCCGCGCGCGGGAAGGGTCATCTCGGTCGTGCTCCCGCCGGAGAGACCAGGCGATGGACCGGAGCATTCGCTTCGTTGCCGCAGTGTTCGTGGCAGGTGCGTGTGCCTGTTGTCCCGTTGCTGTCGCGAGGGACGGGCGCAGTCCGCGGACGGCCTCGGGCCCGATCGACCCTGACGCCACCGCGCAGACCAGGGCCCTGTACCTCAACCTCCGTGAGCTGGCGAAGTCGAAGCTGCTCTTCGGCCATCAGGACAGCACCGCGTACGGTGTGGGCTGGTCGGGCGACGACGGGAGGTCCGACGTGAGAAGCGCGACGGGCTCCTACCCCGCCGTGTATGGATGGGATGTCGGCCACCTCGGCGAGCAAAGGAACATCGACCGCGTGGATTTCGGCCGCCTGAGGCGCCTGATCAAGGCGGCACACGAACGCGGAGGAATCAACACGATCAGTTGGCACATGAGGAACCCCGTCACGGGCCGGGGCTACCTCGACCACGGCGCCCGGGCCAACGGCGTGCCTCACGTCATGCCAGGTGGTTCCCACCATGAGCATCTCAAGAGGAAGCTGGACGCCTTTGCCGATTTCCTGGGCGATCTCCAGGGCGCGGATGGCAGTCCCGTTCCGATCATCTTTCGCCCGTGGCATGAGAACAACCAGTTGAAGTTCTGGTGGGCGGCCCGGGGCGACGGCCGCGACTACATCAAGCTATGGCGCTTCACGGTGGAGTACCTGCGCGACAGCAAAGGTGTGCACAACCTGCTGTACGCGTACACCCCGCTGGCCTGGCGCTCGAGCAAGAGCACGTTCACGAAGCCGACGTCCGGGTACCCCGGCGACACATACGTGGACATCATCGGCATCGACAACTACTCGGGGCGGGGCGCGTCCATCGTCGCTAGTGCGCGGATGGTGGTGGAAGCGGCGGAGCCCAGGGGCAAGATCCCTGCCCTCGCCGAGGTGGGGCCGGGCAATGGACTGTCGCCCGACCGTCCGTCGGGCTTCTACACCAGGCACTTGCTCGAGCCTCTCAAGAGGGACCGGGTAGCCTCGCGGATCGCCTATGCGCTGGTGTGGCGCAACGGGAGCAAAGGGCATTTCTGGGTACCGTTTCGCGGCCATCCCGACGAGGCGGACTTCAGGGAGTTCCACAGGGACCCATTCACCGTCTTCGAAGACCACCTGCCCGACGTCTACTCTCTGCCAAGGGCGGTGGGCGCCGCGGGGAGGTCCGTTCCGTAGCCAATCTGAGGGACGACGTCCCTGGGAGGGACGAGGTCATCCCCGGCAGTCGCCGATGGAGACAGATGGAATGAGTGCGAAGCCCGGCCGGCTGTTCGCGTCCCTCGTCGCGTGGCTGCTGGGTGCCGTCACCGCCCACGGGGCGACGTACTTCGTGGACTACGCGGAGGGCTCGGACGACCATGTGGGGACCTCGAGGGCGGCCCCCTTCCAGCACTGCCCCGGGCAGGGAGGACTCAAGGGCAAGGCCGGAGAGGTCCGACTGGGGCCTGGCGACAGGATCATCTTCAAGGGTGGGGTGCGATACGAGGGGACGGTCGCCATCCGGGCCTCCGGGACGAAGGATGCGCCGATCGTCTACGACGGGGGCTCGACGAGCGGCTTCGGCAAGGGCAGGGCCGTCATCGACGGGGGCGTGCCCGTCGTCGGCTGGGAGCGGTGCGCCTCGGCAGGCGAGGCCGGGGGGAATCCGCATTGGCGGGAGATCTTCCGCGCCCTTGTGCCGAAGAGCCGATACGGGAGTTGGCGGAACCTGAACCTCTGCGACGAGCGCCAAGCCCTGCCGCTGGCCCAGGAACCGAACCCCACGGAGGCGATCTTCCAGGAGGACGCCGCGGACTACCACCTGGTCGAGAGCAAGCTGGCGACGGACTGCCCGGCCAGGATCTACGCCGAGAAGGGCACCCAGGTCAACCGCGAACGGCCCCTGATCCACACGATCACCGAGGGGCGCGGCTCGGCGGTGGTCGACCCGGTTCCCGGCGCGGCGATCACCATCGAGCCGCCCAGGCCGTTGACCGCCCACGCGCTGGGCATCATGCCCCAGCCGCGATATGCCCCGGTCAAGGACGCCGTCTTCCTCGCCGACGGCAAGGAGATCCTGAGGGTCGAGCTGAAGAAGGACCGGGAAGCGGTCCAGAGATTCGACCTGCCCGCGCCCGTCACCTTCGGCAAGCTCACGGTCAGGTTCCTGAGCATGCATGCCGGCGAGAGCCGCACGTGGACGGCCATCGCCAAGATCGCGGCCTTCGACGCCAACGGTCGGGACCAGCTCGTCTTCCCCGCGCGCAGCTCCATGACCGACCCGGAGGTCCTGACGCAGCCCGACGCGAGACACTTCGACGGCGCGTACCTGGCCATCCACGCGGGCCGCAACATGATCCACTACCAGCAGGTCCTCCAGTACGCGCCGGCCCAGCACCGCCTCCACGTCCAGCACTTCACCGGCCGGCAGTACAAGGCGTTGCGCTACGCCTTCTTCAACTCGGTGCGCTTCATCGACAAGCCGGGCGAGTACGCCGTCACACCGACGGCCGACGGCAAGCACTGGGAGGTCCTCTGCATGCCGACGCGGGTCGCGAGCGGCCAGCCGGCAGGCATCGCCTGCGCCGGCCGGGGCAAGGGCTTCGAGGTGAGCGGTGCCAGCCACGTCGAGATCCGCGGCTTCCGCATCCAGCGCCAGGGCGGCGAGCGCAGCGCGGCGGGGGTGAGCGGTCGCGGCAAGGGCGAGGGCCTGCTCGTCCGCGACTGCGAGGTCACGATGGTCAACGGCGTCGGGATCACCACCACCGAGATCGACGGCGTGACCGTCGAGGGATGCTTCATACACCACAACCCGGGCCACACGAAGGGGGTGGTCCTGCGCAACGCCAGGGACCAGTCGATCCTGGGCTGCACACTCGTCAAGAACACCTCGACGGGGCTGGACTTCTACACCTGCCACAACAGCAGGATCGCCGGCAATACGGTGCTCGACCACCGCGGCATGCACGCCAACGGCATCACCGCATACCTCGGCTGCACCGGACTGCTGGTGGAGGGCAACCGCGTCTTCGGCGGCCACGCGGCCTTCACCTGCCAGGACGGCAGCGACTTCGTCATCCGCAACAACATCTTCGGCGGCAGCCATCGAAGCTGCGCGATGGGGCTCTGGGCCGGCAAGCCGCTCAGCAACGTCAGGATCTGCAACAACTCGATCGTCAACGGCCCCCGCGACGTGGCCTGGTCGGCGGCGGTGTACTGCGGCAACAAGGCAGGATCGGGCTTCGTCTTCAGGAACAACATCGTGGACGGCTTCGCCGGCACGCTGCCCGCCGACACGGTCTCGACGCACAACCTGATCACGTTCAAAGGCCGGGTCCACCGCGACAGCGAGGAGGGCGACGGAAAAGCCCGGCAACTGGGCGCCGGCGAGCGTGTCGTTGGCGACGTGCGGTCCGTCTTCGTCGATCCGGACAAGCGCGACTTCCGCCTGAAGGTCGGCTCGCCGGCGATCGACGCGGGCATGGACCTGGGCGCGGAGGTTCCCACGGACATCGACGGCACGAAGCGGCCACGGGGCAAGGCCTTCGATGTCGGGGCCTGCGAGTCGAGCCCTTAGGATCACTGCCATGGCGAGACACGATCGGAAGCCCAGAAAGGCCATCGTGGGGACGTCGATCTTCCCGCATTACGGCATGGTTCAAACGCTGTTACCTGCGTTTGAACCATCCCCTGAGTCCTCTGCGGCTCCGCGGTGAATTACTCGCGCTGCTGCTTCCTGGGCGGCTTGCTGACGCCCCAGACGTCCTCGAGCACGGCGTACATGTTGGGGTCGTGCTGCTTCAGCTCGGCGCGGACGAACGGGTAGATGTCGTTCGTGCCGAAATATGCCTCGGTGTTCTCGGCGAAGTACTCCTTGTGATCGGTCATCGCGTAGTGGCGGCCGACGCGCCCGTTCCAGATCAGAACCTTCTCATACTTGCCGCTCTTGCTGGCGTCCTTGTAGGCCGCGAGGATCTTGGGGTGCTCCCAGGTGAGCACCTGGTCGTGGTAGGCGTGGGACAGCTCGTGGAGGACCATCCACGGCTGATGGCGGACTGCCCGCAGGAAGTTGGCGGCGCTGCCGATCTCGACGCACTTGACCTTGTCCGTGTTGTACCCGTTGGCCTTGAGCCACCCCACGCCAGGATGGTAGT
>CBFDBL010000056.1:0-16231 GCA_965603035.1 uncultured bacterium | reverse complement strand
CAACCCGAGCTTCTTCCATCCCTCGATAACTACGTACATCCCGCCATACCAGTACGACATATAGAGGAAGGGTTCTATGGGTTCCTTGCCAGCCGCAATCGCCTCCCCCTTTGTGTGCAGGAGGCCATCGAAGTGGTATCTCATGCGGTCGGCCCATATGAAGTACCTGTGTAGGGTGAACAGATCGGCTTGTGAGGCCACACCGCTCGCCTCAGTACGCTGTTCCTGATCCTGCTGCATCTGCTTCTCTGCTCCACGCCGGCCTACGGCCTGCTTGCGCCCGCCACCGGGTCTTGCACTGCCCAGTGTGTTCCGTCGCGCGCACTCAGGGCGTCGCGCTCAGCGTCGGGGCTTGGGGGAGGCGCGTTGGGCTGCCCGGCTCTTGAGTCGATCCCACAGTGGGTCGCCCTCCAGCAGGGCGAGCGTCTTGCGGCGCTTCTCCTCCCAGGTGAGGCCCTTGTCCTCCTCGTCGATGGCGGCACGCTGCTGCCGCATCCACGCGACGGCATCGAATCGCTTACCCATACTCCAGCACCTCCGTGGGGGTGCGGTTCTCCAGCATCCCGTATCCCTGCATGAGATTCACCGCGTTGAAGAGACGAATGCGGCCCAGGTTCACAATGTGCCGGAAATTCCAGCTCACAAGCACCTCGGCGCCGCCGGTGGTGGCCAGGGCCACGTGGAGAGCGTCCGCGCGCGAGCCAGGCCCCACAATCCCCCGCTCGAGGTACGCGTCCGCCAGCTCCGCGGCCTCCCCACTGTCCTCCAACACAAGCTGGTGCTCCGTAGGTACCCGAAGCAGGTGCTGGCGAACCGCTTCTGGCGCGCTATGAAGCTCACGAAGCGTGTGCGCCGAAAGCGCCAGGATGTATCTCCCCCGAACGAACTCCTGCCACAGAGCGAGGCTGTCCTCGGCGAACTCCGGATCCTCACAGCCGCCGACCACCGACGCGTCCACATAGACCACAAGCTGGCGCACCGGTAACCTTCCCCTTGGCATTGGGCACTGCTCTCGCATCCAGCAACCCAATGCTACTGCGTGGTCCCTGGGCTGTCAAGAGGAAGGCCCTGCTCGCCATCAGCGCGCGGCCAGCTAGCGCCCGCGGGGGGTGACGGCGATCGTGAGGCCATCGACCCAGCACTTGTACTCGTCGGTGTAGTAGAGGCAGGCAGGACTGGCAGGGCCGCTGTGGGTGCCGGGGCGCAGTTGGCCGAGCGAGAGGCTTGACAACGATGGGCGCCAGGGATAGGGTGTTGTGAGGAAATGCACCGACCCGCATGCCGTAGGCCGACAGGAAGCGGGACCGTGAGGATACCCGCGAATGCCGTCATCCCCGAGGAGAAGCTGACCGCGTACCTCCTGGCCTGGCGACCGTGGGACGACAAGTCGAGGTTCCTTGCACAGGCCGACTTCACGCAGGCAAACGCGGAAGCTCTGCTGGCCGCCTTGCGGGCTCTGGCCGCTCAGGCCGAGGCGGTTGCCAACGGCGAGAACCAATACGGCGAGTTCCTGCGGGTAGAGGGCGAACTACTTGGCCCCAATGGAGTGCAGTTGCCGGTCGTGACCATCTGGCTGCGCTGGCGGAAGGACGGCACGGTTCACTTCGTCACCCTGAAGCCACGAAGGGGGAACCCGGCGTGAAACTCGATTTGTATCAGCGAGTGGCGCTGCGGCGCGACGTAGCCGAGCAGCGGCTGCGCAAGGGGGACGTGGCCGTGCTGGTGGACAGGGTGCCCCATCCCGAAGGCGGGGAGGACGGCTGCGTGCTGGAGGTGTTCAACGCCCTCGGCGAGTCGATTGCCGTCGTCACGGTGCCCGAGTCGCAGATCGGGCCGCTGCGGGCCAACGAGGTCCTTTCGGTCCGGCGCCTCCATCCCGTCGGCTGACCCACCCGGCCACGCCCGATAGCGCACACCGCTCGTCGTGAGCCCCGACTGGCTGTGGAGCGGGGATGTCGCATGAAGAAGCCAGATCCGCCGCCGACGGACCCCCTGGTCGATGAGGTCAGGGCAACTCGCAAGCGCCTTGTCCGCGAACGCGGCGGGTTGAGCGGCTGGGTCGCTCACCTGCGGAAGCGACAGGAGCAACACCCGGAGAAGATCGTCGTCCGCGGGAAGCAGGCTGCGCGCTAGGCGGACAGCAACCTGCCGCCCAGGCCCTGACAGCCCTTGCGCATAGGCAGCCCACCCGCGTCCGCCAGTCGGCGGACGCGGGTGGGCTGCGTTCTGGCAAAGGGATCAGCGCTGCCCGCGGGGGGCGATGGCGATCTTGAGGCCCTCGACCCAGCACTTGTACTCGTCGGTGTAGTAGAGGTAGGCCCTGCTGGCAGGGCCTGTGTAGGTGCCGGGCACGGCGGCGACGAGGCTGAGCGGCAGCTCGACCCGCTGCTTGGCCTTCATCTCGCGCCAGTAGAGGACGACCTCGCGGCCGAGCACCTCGTAGGCGGCGATGCGGCCGGCCTTCACCAGCTCCTTGAGCTGGTCGTGGCGGGGCTCGAGGCCGCCGGGCAGGCCGACGATGGCGATGGGCATCGGGATGCCGTCGTCGCTGCGGTTGCTCACCACGACGTTGGCCTCGGTGATGCCGCCCTCGGTCACCTTGCCGTTGCTGAGGCGGACCTCGAGGGCGACCTTGCAGTCCCCGGCCGGCGCGGGCTTCGTGTCGTGGAAGCTGACGGCCAGCGAGTAGGGCATCGACGAGCCGTCCTCCATCTTCAGCTCGATCTTGTGCTCGCCGGGCTCGAGCAGCTCGCTGACGTCGGGCAGGGTGATGGCGCCCTGTGTGTCCTTGTCGAAGGCGACGGCGTCGCCGACGGGCTGGCCGTCCACGTAGACCCGGGCCTTGCCAGCGGCCTTGGGCTTGGCCCGCGCCTTGTCGTAGGCCACGATGGCGCGGAGAGCGAGCACGGTGCTCTGGGTGGAGCCGTAGCGGCCCGCCTTGCAGGCGTCGGCGAGGTAGCGGATACCCGCCTCGACGGCGCCGGCGTAGTCGGGGTCGCGCAGCCAGGCGAGGATGGCGAGCGAGGTGGTCTCGATCTTCAGCGCCTCGCCGCCGCTGCGGGTGATGCTCGTCACGGCGCCGTCCACCCAGCCGTCCTTGGTCTGCTGCTTGACGAGCTTGGCCATGAGCTGCGCGGCGCCGGCCTTGTCCTCCTGCATGGAGAGGATGTTGGCGGCGAGCGCGACGACGTAGCTGTCGTCGGAGACCCCTGCCACCTTCTTGATGGCGGCGACCTCTTTACCGAGGCCCGTCTCGCCGCCCTCGAGCAGCGCCCAGACGATGTAGGCGCTGGTCGTCGCCTGGGGCGCGCGGCCGAAGCTGTCGAGCGCCCGCTTGTTGCGCACGAACCCGCCCTTGCCGTCGCGCTGGCCCATCAGCCACGAGCGGGTGCGCCGCAGCATCCCGTCGTCCACCTCGCGGACGCTGGCCATGTCGGTGAACTCGAGCAGTCCGTAGGCGGTGAGGGCCTCGTGCCCGGGGTCGCCGCCGAACCACTCGTAGCCCTTCTTCTTGCACTCGAAGCTCGTGAGCTTCCTGTAGCCCTTGTCGAGGAGCGCGCGGGAGCGCTCGACCAGCCTGGGGTCCACCCCCGTGTGGGTGAGGAAGTACTGCTGGGCCATGACGAGCGGGTAGGTGCTCGAGCTGGTCTGCTCGAAGCAGCCGTTGGGCTCGCGGATCAGCCGCTCGAGCGCCTGGGTCAGGTTGGCGAGCGGGGTCGGGTAGATGGCCACGGCGGTGGTGACGCTGCGGGGCACGACGCCCGCGGGGACCACCACCGTCCTCGCCGCCGGCGCCGCCGCGTCCAGGGTCCCGCCGAAGGCGACCTCGACCGGGAAGCCAAGGGGCACGACCTTGAGCTTGCGGGTCACCCGGTCCGAGTACGGGCCGGCCGTGGCGGACAGGACGAGGTCGGTCGGGCCGTTGAGGTAGCCGACGCGCAGGGCCACGAGCCGCCGCGCGCGGGCCTTCGGGCCGAGGGCCACCGGGCCGACGGCCGCGACCCGCAGCTCGGGGTCGGCCTCGACCTTCAGCGACGCGCCCGGCAGCGCGCTCTCGAGCCCGTTGCAGAGGCTGACGGGGAGTTGCACCAGGTCGCCCGCGGTGACCTCCAGCGGCATCTTGGGCTCGAGGTAGAAGGGCTCGACCGACTCCAGCGCCCCCGTCCCCTGCCCGAGCGCACCGTCGGCGCCGAAGCCGTCGGCGAAGACCCTGAACGTGGTGACCGAGTCGTTGAGGTCGAGCGCGACCGTCGCCTCGCCCGTCTTCGCGTCGGTCCTGATGCCGGCGTGCCAGTAGACGGTCTCGGTGAAGTCGATGCGGTCGTTGGGCTTGCGGCCCGGCCGCACCTTATGGGCGTAGACCCTGACGGCGACGAAGGCGCTGCGACGCCGGGCGAGGCGATCGGCCTCCTCCTTGCCCTCGACGAGGGCCAGCACCGCCTGCTTTTCGTCGGCCTTCTCCATCGCCTTCGCGAGGTCCTGGCGGAGGTCCTTGGCGGCAAGGGGATCCTCGGCCAGCTTCCTGCCATCATCGCGCACAGCCCCGGGCCGGGCCTCCGCATCCGGCGGCGGCCCCCCGCGACCGGGTATCCCGGGCTTCGGCGCCGGACCCCTGGGGACAAGTGCGGCCCTAAGCGGTCGAGCCGCGCCCACGGGCGCTTCCTCGGGGACGACACCCTCGGCAGCGTCCATCCCCCATTCGCCTCCGCCCAAGGCAAGGCCCCCGCCCTTTCGGCGCTCGCGCCGCGTCGCCATGCGGAACGCCAGCACCCGCCGGCCCGCGTCGCCGTGCGCGGCCAGGAACTTCGCCGAGTCCACGAACGCGAACCGCCGCCAGCCCTGGGTGCCGAGCAGCAGGTCGAGGGCGAGCGGCGCCTGCGGGTTCTCGGTGTCGAGGTAGACGTGTGCGTCGGCCAGCTCGCGGACCTCGGGCTCGAGGAGCACCATCACGGGCAGGCGGGGGGCCTGCTCGCGCTTCTCGATCATCTCGAGCACGCTGTCGTCGGTGACGGTGAGCCCGACGACGGCGCTCACCGGCTTGCCCTTGGCGTCGGTGGTCTTGACCGTCAGGGTGGCCTTGCCGCCGGGCACGTAGGAGGGCTTGGCGGCCTTGACGGCGATCGCGAGCGACTTGTCGGGCTGGCGGAAGACGAGGCGCTCGGCCAGGGGCTGGGCCTTGGCGTCCCACACGGTGGCGACCAGCACGCCGTCGGCGCTGCGGGGCGGCGTGAGGGTGACGTCGGCCATCACCCCAGCCGCCGCCTGCCAGCTCACGCTCGAGACCTCGACCTCGCGCTTGCTCAGGGTCACGGTCAGCCGTCCGCCCGACGTGCTGGCGACGCGGAGCCTGACGGCCTCGCCCCGGGCCGTCACCTCCTCGAGCGCGCGGAGCGTCGTGCCGCTGTCGCGCACGGCGGGGAGCGGGAACGTGGTCCGGATGCCGGAGGGCTCCGTGATCTTCAGCACGTACTTCCCGCCCTTGCGGGGCGTGAAGGCGAAGCAGCCACGGCCCTCGTGCTCGGTACGGAAGGTGGCCACGCGCACCCGCTCGACCCTGGCCGTCGCCCCAGGCACGTCGCCCGCGACGTGCTCGGCGAGGACCTCGCCAGCGACGTCCGCGGGCTTCTTCGCCGGGGTCCTGCCCTCGATGTAGACGCGGCACGGCAGGCCGGCCACGAGCTCGCCGCCCTCGGGGTAGATCTGCAAGTCCACGGTCTGGAGGAGGATGGGAATGGTCTTCGCGGCCGTCTCGACCACGCCGCCGTCCTCGATCACCAGCGCGAGGGTGCCCTCGCCCCGCTCGATCCGCGGCGGGAGCTTGAAGCGCACCGTGCAGTTGCCCTGCCCGTCCACCATGGCGCGGCCTCGGAAGACCTCGACGCCGTCCACGCGGGCGATGGGCGTGACCTTCGCCTCCGCGGGCACACCGCCCTCGGCACGCTCGACGTGCAGCGCGGCGCCCACCTCGTCGCCCGGGCCGTAGCCGTCGCGGAGGAACACGATCTGGCTCTTGAGCCGCGGCGGCCGGTAGGCGCGGACGTCGAACTTCCGCTCGGCCGGCGGATGGCCGTAGCCGGGGTAGGTGACCCGAATGGTGTACTCGCCGCCCGCCTGGCCCTGCGGCACGAGCCACCGGAAGCCGAGCACGCTGTCGGCCGAGCCGGCGTGGCCCGAGGCGACGGTCTCGCCCTTCGGGCCCTTGATCTCGACGAGGGCCTGGACGTTCTGGGCCAGCGGCGTGTGGTCGTGCGCGCGCAGGAGCACGCCGCGGACGTAGACCGTCTCGCCGATGCGGTAGATCGGCTTGTCGGTGCTCACGTGGGTGAGGTAGCGCTCCGGCCCGCCCAGGCTGGTGGCCGTGGGACGGGCCGCCCACGTGTCGGAGCGAATGGCGACGAATGCGACGCCGACGAGAGCAGCGGCAAGCAGCCAGCGAACCGCGCGGCGGACGGCCATCGATCTTCCTCCTGCGCACCGGTGTCGGGACCCTCCCCCGTCCACTTAGACGCAGGCGCCGCCGTCGAGGTTCCCACCTAGCGACGGTGGTGCCGCAGGACGAGGCTGCCGACGGGGCACGCGAGGTCGCGGGCGATGACGGCGCACTTCGCCTTGAGCAGGAAGAAGAGGTCGTGGTCGGCCTCGCTGAGGGTCTCGTAGTTGGCCTGCCCCTTGGCGATGACGGCGTCGGCCTGCTCGAAGCGGCGGCGGAAGGCGGCCGAGCACGTCCCCAGCAGGGTGCCGGGCGCGTCGGAGCCGTTGTCGATGACCTCGACGAGGCCGGTGAGGCCTGCGGCCTCGGCGTCGGCCAGGGTCGCGTCGTTGATGATCGGGCCGCCCTTGACCGCGACGGCGACCCGGTCGAGCGGCAGCTCCTCGATGAGCACGCGGTCGCAGACGATCTCGCCGGCGTTGTCGGCGAGGTAGAGGATGCTCCCGGCCCGCTCGACGGCCTGGCGGAGGGCCTCGACGGAGCCGACGAGCGGCTCGGCGAGCGCCGAGCGGATGGTGGCCGCGACCTCGGCCTCGTCGAGGGTGCTCTGGACGCCAAAGTCGATGATGTTGCCGGCGATGGCGAGCCGCGCGGCCGCCTCGAGCGGGTCGTCCGCCTCGGCCACGCGCTCCTTGAGCTCGGGGTAGAGCGCGAGCGCCGCGCGGTTGAACCGCTCCTTGACCTCGCGGTAGGGGTCGGCGACGCCGGTCAGCTCGCGGATCGCGCGGTGGATGCGGAGCCCCATCTCGGGCGGGGTGGCCCGCATGTCCATCGCGCTGGCGGCGCGGAGCACCTCGCGGAGCACCCGCTCGTGCACGCTGACGTCGTCGGTGACGAAGCGCGTGGCGTCGAGCGCCTGGCGGACGAAGCAGGGGATGCAGTCGAGAAACGTGCGCATGCGGTCTCCTTGGCGATGGCGCCCGCCGGCGGCGGGCGCGGGCTACTTCCCAATGGCCTGGCGGTAGAGCGCGGCGAGCTGGGCGGGCGTGACGAAGGCCATGTCGCGGTCGCGGTTGCGGACCGCCCTGTGGAGCGAGTCCATGTCGAAGGTCCAGTTGTGGAGGAAGGCGTTGACGAAGGCGGGCCGCTGGCGTCCGACCTGCTCGCGGACGTCGCGCAGGAGCCCGTCCTTGCCGTAGCGCCAGTGGGTGAGGGCGTGGAAGACGGGGGTGCCGCCGGCCACGGTGTAGACGCTCTGGGCGTAGGTGGTCCCGCCGCGTCGGGCGTAGTCGGCGAAGATGGAGTGGACGAACGGCAGGCCGCGGGCCAGGCGGGCCATGGCGGCGCGGTCGCCGCCGTGGGGGCGGAGGGTCTGCATCCCGAGCCGCTGCATGTAGCGGCTCGTCCACGCGGTGAAGCCGTCAAGGATCCGCCCGCGGTCGCGGAAGCGATGGGCATAGGTCTGGGGAAAGACGTAGGCGATGCCCGAGACGTCGGCCAGGAACTCGTCGGTCGGCGCCGCGCGCTCGTAGTACCACTGCACGACCGCCGGCATCAGGTCGAGCGCCGCAGGCCCCATCCCCCAGGCGACGGGGAACTCCCCGTGGGCGGCGTGCTCGAAGTACCGGGGGAAGTAGTGGTAGAGCGTGTTGAGGTTGTCGCCGTCGCTCATCGCCAGGGCGATGTAGATCTTGCCCCGGTCCAGCGGCGGCGCCGGCGGCGGCTTGCGGGGCGTGAGCGCGTCGATGCGCACGCCGCTCATCACCGAGACGTTCGGCGTCAGGTTCGTGCAGACCAGCGCCTTGCCGTAGCCGCCGCAGAACTCGACGCCGCCGCCCTCGCCCATCCCCAGGCCCTTGCCGTGGGCCGGGAAGCCGCGCATCCCGACGTTCGCCGGCATCTGGCTGAAGATCGCGGCCATCGCCGACCTCTCCGCCATCGGGTCCGCGCCCGCCCGTTCGCCGTCTCGCTCGCCCGCGACCCAGAAGATGACGCTCCGCCACTGGATGTCGTAGCCCAGCACCCAGGCCAGGTCGGGGTGGATGACGGTGCACAGATGGTGGTTGAGCCGGTCGCCGTGGGTCGCCCACAGCCAGCGCAGGCCCTCGGCGTAGGTCGCGAAGCGGCCGCGCAGGTCGTGGCGAACCTCGAGGCCAAGCTTCTCCGCGAGCGGCTCGGGCGCCACGATGCAGTCCTCGACCGCCGCCAGGTTGCACGCCAGCAGGCTCCCGCGGTAGAGCTTGTCGTCGGGCACGACGGCGCCGCGATACGAGGCGGCGAACTGCTTGAACGGGGCGCGCCAGTCGGCGACCTTGCGGTGGGCGTAGACGTGGCCCTTCTTCTGGTGCCAGTCGAGCCATCGCTCGTCCCACGGGGTGAAGACGAGCCACAGGATCGGCTGCTTGCGGCTCGTGAGGCCCTGGAGGCAGACGAGGGCGAGCCGCTCGGCCCGCGACAGCTTCCGCACGTCCACGGCCAGCAGCTCGTTGGCGGGCGGCTTCGACTTCGGGAAGAAGGTCGTGCCCCACGGGCGCGGCGTGGTCGCAGCCTCGAGCTGGTCGGGCAGCGGCTCCGGCCTGGGCCGTCGGTCGAGACGGGCGAGGACGGCGTCGAACCCCTTGCGGCTGAGCTTCCCTTTCTCGTGCAGGCACCAGGCGGTGCCGCGCACGACGAGCTGCTCGGCGGCATAGCGGTCGGCGGGCGTCATCTCGCTGGCGACCTGGCCGAGCCACACGTCGCACGCACGCGGGAACTGCTCGCAGCGGTGGCGGACGAGCGCCGCGACGCGCCGCGTCTTGCCATCGGCGCCGCGCAGCTCGACGAGCGGCAGCACCTCGTCCCGGGGGTCGAGCTTCGAGGCATCGAGCCACTGGAGGCGCGCCGCCGGGCGCGGGAGCACGTCGGCCGACAGCCCCAGCGGATTGCCCGCGGTGACCGAGAGCCTCCCCGCCGCGGCAGCCGGCCCGCCGAAGCCGCCGGTGCCCACGCCCCGAGCGTCGTGGCCGAAGTAGAGCTTGTGGCCGAGATCGCGCCAGCCCCGCTTCCCCTTGTCCTCGACCCGCTCGCACGGATGGCAGAAGGGCACGCCGTTGAGCACCAGACAGCCGCCGCGATGGAAGGCGCGAAGATTGTCGAAGGCGGGCAGCGGGAAGGCGTTGCCGTAGGGCATCACGAGCACGGCATAGCGCCGGGCGTTGAGCTGCTTGGGATCGCTCGCCTGCCGGGCGTCGATCCCCTCGGCCTCGATGCCACATTCGCCGAGCAGCGGCGCGATCCGGCTCGAAGGCAGCGCCGGCATCCCGCCGTAGCGCACCATCCCCGGCTCGACGAGCACCGCCACGTCCCCGGCCCATGCGCCCGCGACGAGCACCAGCGCCACCGCAGCAGCCCGAACGCGTCTCATCGACGCCCCCCGGCGTAGGCCACGGCCTCGGCCATGTGCCGCATGGCCTCGCCGATGCGATCGAGCTCCTCGAAGCCGTAGGACAGGCGCAACTGCCGACGCCCGACCCCCACCCTCTCGCCGCGCGCGTGCACGCAGAACTCGCCAGGCACGTAGGCCACCCGCGGATGCCTGCCGTCGGCCGGGCCGTCCACCCGCTCGTCGCCCGTCGTCCTGGCCAGGAAGCGGAAGAAGGGCAAGCCCTCGACGGTCTCGACGTCGCGGAAGGTCAGGTAGAAGTAGAAGCCCGCGCGGCCGCCGGAGCAGGCCTCGAGCGCCTCGCCGAGGTGCTCGTCGAGCCACGCCTTCACCTGCCGCGCCTTCTCGCGGTACCCGGCGTTCACCCGCGCCACCTGGTCGGCCACGTGGTGGTCGAGCATCCAGCTCGCGATCTCCTGGGTGATGAGCGGCGCGCTGAAGCCCGCGTCGCTCGTCCGCTGCACCATCGCCCGCAGGAACGGACCGTCGGGCCCCATCAGGTAGCCAATGCGGAGCGCTGGAGCCAGGATCTTCGACAGGGTGCCAAGCTCGTAGACGAGGCCCAGCTCGTCGAAAAGCAGGCCGCTGTGGAGCGGCTCCACGCTGGGGTCGTGGACGAGGTTCTCGTACGCCTTGTCGAAGAACACGGGCACCCGGCGGCCCATCTCGCGCGACAGCGCGGTCGCGAGCTCGACGATCCGGCGCCGCCGCGCGTTCGAGAGGATCGTGCAGGTCGGGTTGCCCACGGTCACGATGTAGATGCAGCGGACCTCCCGCCTGCGCTCGCCCAGGGCGTCGAGCCGCGCCGCCAGGCGGTCGGTGTCGATGCCCTCATCGTCCTCGGGCACGGCGACGATCTCGAAGCCCTTCCGCTCGAGGTAGTTGCAGTAGATGTAGTAGACGGGGTCGGCGGTGAGCACGATCCCGGGCTCGAGCACGTGGGCGATGCCCTCGAGCAGGCTCGTCGCGCCGTTCGGCCCGATGATGATCCGCTGGCGCGCCAGCACGTCGTCGGGCAGGCCGCCGGTCGCGTGGTCGCGGTGGAAGCGGCGGATCGACTCCACGAGGTTCGCCGAGCCCGTCGGGCCGCCGTAGTTGAGCGCCACCCGGTACTTCTCGGGATCGGCGAGCACGGCCCCGAGCGCCGCCCCGATCTGCTCGCGCGGGATCGTCTTCTCGTTCACGTACCCCACGCCCAGGTTGATGTCCACCCCGTCGCGAAAGTCCGCCGCGAACGCCGCCATCATCCGGTTCACCGGCGACGGCTGGCTCGACGCCGCGCCGTAGTCTGACAGCAGGATCTCGTGCATCGCTCCGGCTCCGTCGTCGCCTCCAGGCTCCGCCGATTATACCGAATGTTGCCCGAGCCTGCGAAACGTCGTTAGGTGTTGTGAGCCCCCATCGACTGGCACCGCTGGGCGGCCTCGGGCTCACCGACCCGCGCCACGCGCGACGGTATGAGGCCATGAGTCGGCGCGGGCGGCATCGGAGAAGATCTCGGACCTCATGAGGTATGAGACTATCGCCGACGAATGGACTGCCCCAAACTCGGGGATCCCCGTGACGCATGCACGGAGTCCCGTTGATCGGACCTCATGAAGTATGACACCGTCTCAGAAGACCGATGGCCCTCGAACTCCGGGCCTTCGGGGACAAATGCAGGCAGCCCTGTGATTCGGACCTCATGAGGTGTGAGACTTTTTTGGAAGGCCGATGGCCCTCGAACCCGGGGGCTTGGGGACACAGGCGGCGAGCCCTGTGATTCAGACCTCATGAGGTGTGAGACTATTTTGGAAGGCCGATGGCCCTCGAACCGAGAGACTTTGGGCACACAGGCTGGCAGCCCTGTGATTCAGACCTCATGAGGTTTGAGACTTTCTTGGAGGGCCGATGGCCCTCGAACCCGGGGGCTTGGGGACACAGGCTGGCAGCCCTGTGATTCAGACCTCATGAGGTATGAGACCATCTTGGAAGGCCGATGGCCCTCGAACCCGGGGGCTTGGGGACACAGGCGGCGAGCCCTGTGATTCAGACCTCATGAGGTGTGAGACTATTTTGGAAGGCCGATGGCCCTCGAACCGAGAGACTTTGGGCACACAGGCTGGCAGCCCTGTGATTCAGACCTCATGAGGTGTGAGACTATCTTGGAAGGCCGATGGCCCTCGAACCCGGGGGCTTGGGGACACAGGCGTCGAGCCCTGTGATCCAGACCTCATGAGGTGTGAGACTATCTTGGAGGGCCGATGGCCCTCGAGCTCGGGAGTTTGTGGGACACAGGGAGGCAGCCCTGTGATTCAGACCTCATAAGGTGTGAGACTATCTTGGAGGACCGATGGCCCTCGAACCCGGGGAGTTGGGTGACAAATGCAGGGAGGCCTGTTGATCGGACCCCGTAGCGTATGAGATTATCTTGGGAGGCCGGTCGCTCCCGAGCTCGGGGACTTCGCCACGACACGCAGGGAGCCTGCCGATGGGAAGATGGTGCTACGTCTGTCTGCTCTGGCTGGGGATGGTCGCGGCGGCCGGCGAGGTCGTCATCGACGACTTCGAGGGGCAGGTCGGCTGGACCGTCCATCCCGACGGCGGCACGAGGCCGGCCGTTACGGCGTCCCGCGACGCGGAGCACGCGAAGGAGGGAAAGACAGCACTCCGACTGACCTACGCCGATGCCCCACCCCACTGGTCGAATCTCCAGCATCCCGTGACCGTGCCGCCGAGCGCCGTGGCCATCAAGCTCTGGTTGATGGTACACCGGGCCGAGCCGGAGACGGCGCTGCACTTCTGGCTGATGGAGCCCGACCGCGACGGCTGGCTGACCCGCGTGCCGCCCCGAGGCAAGTCCCTCCACGAGAGGGTCGGCGACGGCTGGCAGGCGCTCGTCGTGCCCGTCGCCGCCTTCCGCTTCCAGCCCAGGGGCAAGCGGACGCGGCAGATGACGACGGCACGCACGATGCTCATCGGCTGCAACTTCGGTGACCTCGACGTCACCATCGACCACCTGCGGTTCATCACGCGCCAGGAGCCCGTCGTGACCACGCCGCCGAAGACGAAGGCTCTGAGGTTCGAGGACGGCCCGGAAGGCCGCATCGCCGTCCTCACCGACGACTTCCCCACCACCCAGGGCGCGGCCGACCCCGAGAAGCTGGCCACCATGGCCCGCGGGCTCGGCTACGGCGTCACGCCGCTCAAGGGCGGCGACGTCACGGACCCGGCCGTCCTCGACACGAAGAACGTGGACGTGCTGGTCATCCCGTGCTCGCCTGCATACCCCCGCGGCGGTCGCGCCGCGCTGCTCGGCTTCCTCAGGAGCGGCGGCTCGTTCGTGAGCATCGGCGGCTACGCCTTCGACCAGCTCGTCGCGCCGGGCGGCGGCGCATCGGCGCCCCCCACGCTGCGGGCGAAGGATATGGACAAGGCGCAGCCCATCGCCGCGTCGATCAACACCCGCTACGGCGCGCACGGCGACACGATGAAGCTGCGGCCCGACCAGATCGGCGCCTTCGACCCCTCCTACCGTCTCGAGCACGTGGCCTATGCAGCCACCGCGCCCGGCCAGCACATCCTGACGCAGGCGATCCGCATCGACGGCCCGCTCGAGGGCTTCGCCGCCTGCGCCATGACGGGCAGCAACAGCCCCGTCTTCCCCCGGGTTCACGGCCGCTGGACGCCGCTGCTCAACGCCTGCGACTCGCTCGGCCGCCTGCGCGGCGCGGTCGCCTCGGTGGTGCGCATGTTCGACGGCCCGTTCAAGGGCTCGAGCTGGGCGCTCGTCGGCGTCACCAACCGCGACCTCATCGGCGGGCCACACGGCGAGGCGGTTCTCAGCAGCGCCCTGCGGGCCGTCGCCAGCAAGACCTATGCCCACAGCGCGAGGACCGAACTGGCCTGCTACCGGCGGGGCGAGCGCGTCCGCCTGCTCTGGCAGGTCAGCAACTTCGAGCGACGGCCCAGAGAGCTGCACTACCGCGTCCGCCTCGGCGGCGAGGAGATCACCCAAGGGGGACTCGGCGTCGCCAGCGGCAAGACGGCGACGATGCAGGCCCTCGTCCACACAGGCACACGCGAGCGCGACTTCTACCGGGTCGTCCTCGAGCTCCTCGACGACGGCAAGCCCATCGACTCCATCGAGACGGGCTTCGTCGTCTGGGACGAAAAGGTCGTGGGGGCAGGGCCGAAGGTCGATCTGAGGAGAAACTGTTTCACGTGGAACGGCGAGCCGCGCTTCGTGTGCGGCACCAACCAGACGGGGATGATGTGGTTCTCGGAGCACGAGGACCCGCTGGCCTGGGAGCGCGACTTCGCGAAGATGGAGGCCCACGGCATCCGCATGCTCCGCATCCTCCACTTCTCGCCCTTCGCGTCCGACGACCCGCCGCGGTGGGGCAAGGACGGCGTGCTCGGCCTGCGCAACCGCCCGAGGAAGCTGCTCCGCCAGACCGACGCCATCGTCCAGCTCGCCCAGAAGCACGGCGTCGCCGTCTTTCTCACCCTCCACGACTGGATGCCCGTCGAGCTCTCCGACGCCGAGCTCGCGGCCCAGCGCGACTGGAACCGCTTCTGGGCCGCCCGCTACCGCGACGTGCCCGGCATCCTCTACGACGTCCAGAACGAGCCGAGCGTCCAGCTCGCGAAGCAGCCCGCCGCCAGATCCGGCCAATGGGACGACCCGAAGGCCATCGAGGCGAACCGCGCGCTCGTGGCGACCCTCAACCGCTGGGTCCGAGCCAACGTCGAGGGCGCGAAGGCGGGCGACCCCGACGCGCTCGTGGCCGTGGGCTATCTGCCGAGCATGCGGCCCGCCGACAAGGTGCTCGGCGTCGCGCACACGGACATCTCGAACATGCACTTCTACGGCCCCGTCGATCGCTTCCCCGCCGCTTTCAAGCTCATCGACCGCCGCTTCGTCGGGAAAAGCTTCTCGCTCGGCGAGTTCGGCGCCCGCGAGGCGCACGACGCCCGCACCCACGGCCGGCTCGGCACCATGCCCGACGTCTCGGTCCGCCGCTTCCTCGCCACCACCCACTACGCCCTTGGCCTCGGCGCCTCGTTCGCGCTGAACTGGGACTGGAAGGACTTCGACGACTGCGTCTTCCCCTGGGGCCTCTGCCACCCGTGCGACCTGACGCCGAAGCCCGTGCTGCTCGCCTACCGCAACACGGCGCTCTTCGTCGAGCGGCTGCGCCCCCGCTACGAGGACCCTGGCGTCTACCTGCTGGTGCCCGATTCCCACCGTCTCGGCGGCCGCTGGAACGAGGTGCACGCCGCCATCGGCCGCAGCATCGACGCCCTGGTCGGCCTCCACGTGAACTTCAACGTGGCGAACGAGGAGGACCTGGACAAGCTGCCCGCCACCTGCCGCGTCCTCATCTGGCCCGTGCCCTACTGCCCGGCCGACGTGGCCTTCGAGCGGGTGCTCGCCTTCGTCGAGAATGGCGGCGTGCTCTACCTCTCCGGCGACGTCGCCTACGACCCGTCGCGGAAGCGAACCCGCGCGAAGCGCCTCGCGGCCCTTGGCCTCGAGGACAGCGGCGGCCCGGCGCCCTTCGCGAAGGGCTGGCGCGAGCAGCCCGCCCGCGTCCAGCAGGCCACGCTGGGCAAGGGCAAGGTCTACTACATCACGAGCCCGCTCGAGCTGCTCGGCGGCGCGGTCAGCCAGCGGTACCGCGACTTCCTGGCCTACGCGGGCGTCGAGCGCATCGCCGTCGAGCCCGACCACCCGAGGCTCCACGTCTTCACCCTCCCCCTGACCGACGGCTCCGCCACGGTCCTCTGCAACCGCACGGGACAGCCCCACGCCGTCAAGCTGGCGGGCGCCGAGCTGACCGTGGGACCCGACCTGACCGGCCTCGTGGCGACCGACGGGAAGGGCGCCGTCGTCCAGGTCGAGTGCACGGGGAAGTCCTCGGCGGACGGGAAGCCGATCACGGAGGGCGACGCCCACGCGATGGTCGCGAGCCTCGACGGCCGCGCCCTGCGCCGCAGCCACCGCATCGCCGTCTTCCCCATCACGAAGGGCGCGCTGGCGCTCCACACACAGGGCGCCTGGCAGCGGCCGGTGCTCGAGGTCGGCGAGCTCCGAGGAGCGGACTGGAAGACGCTGGCGACGAGGCCGCTCGCGCTGCGGGACGGGAAGCTCGGGATCCAGATCGACCATGCCCTCTTGCGCTCGGTCCTCGTGGTCCGCAGCGAGTCTGGGGCGGAAGGACTCCGATGACGGCTGCTGCGTCCCGTTCTCCCTCTCCCTGGCCCTCCCCCGTTCGGCTCACCTTTACCCACAACTCTGCGCTGTGCTCGCGGACGGCGGCTCTTACTGACCTCTGCATAAGCAATGCAAAGGGCCCCCACGAGTCCCGAGGCCCGCCTTCCGTGGCCCGCAGGCG
>CBFDBL010000055.1:0-16355 GCA_965603035.1 uncultured bacterium | reverse complement strand
CGCCGAGCTCGCCGACTACGCCGAGCGCTCCGAGCTCAACACCGTGGTCGGCCAGCCCCAGGGCGCCGCCATGGGCGTCGTGGCCGCCGGCGTCGCCTACCAGTACGTCCGCGAGGTCGCACCCGACCTGCCCGTCTTCAAGCTCGCCATGAGCTGGCCACTCCCCCTCCGGCGACTCGCCGACTTCCAGCGCCAGGTCGGCGACCTGCTGGTCGTCGAGGAGCTCAGCGACTTCACCCTCGACCGCCTGCGCGCCGCCGGCATCCGGGCACGCGGCAAGCCGCCCGCCTTCCGACTCGGCGAGCTCAGCCCCGACCGCGTCCGGCGCATCCTCGACGGCGAGCCCGACGCCCCGCACGTCCTGCCCGACGGCCTCCCCAAGCCGCGGCCGCCCGTCCTGTGCGCAGGGTGCCCGCACCGCAGCGTCTTCGCCATCCTCCGAAAGCTCCGCCTCACCGCCACAGGCGACATCGGATGCTACACCCTCGGCGCCCTGCCGCCGCTCGCCAACCTCGACACCTGCATCTGCATGGGCGCCAGCATCGGCAACTCGCTCGGCATCGAGCGAGTCTCCGAGCCCAACGCCGCGAGCAAGCTGGTCGCCGTCATCGGCGACAGCACCTTCTTCCACAGCGGGCTCACCGGCGTGCTCGACGCCGTCTACAACGGCTCCCGCGGCACCCTGCTCATCCTCGACAACCGCACCACCGCCATGACCGGCGGTCAGCACCACCCCGGCACCGGCGCCCGACTCGACGGAGCCGACGCCCCCGCCATCGACCCCGCCGAGGTCTGTCGCGGGCTCGGCGTCCCCGACGTCAAGGTCCTCGACCCCTACGACCGCGCCGGGCTCGAGGAGGCCCTCCGCGACAGCCTCGCCCGCGACCACTACAGCGTCATCGTCTGCCGCCACCCCTGCCTGCTGCTCACGCGGCGGGCCACGCGCGACCACTACCGCATCGACCCCGTCGCCTGCACCCACTGCGGCGCCTGCCTGCGGGTCGGCTGCCCCGCGCTCGTGGACCGCGAGGAGCACGTGGCGATCGACCCGCTCCAGTGCGCCGGCTGCGGGCTGTGCTTCGACCTGTGCGAGTTTGACGCCGTCACGAAGGAGGAGTAGTCGCCAGCCGACCCGGCTCGGAGCGCTGCGAAGCCGCCCATTTGGCCTATCGCGCGCGGCGACGCTACCCCCCGGGTCATTCCGAGCGGAGCGGCGCGAAGCCGAGGAATCTCTCTTCTCCGACCGAACGGGGAGGGGAGGCCGCACGCGACAGCGGCAGCAGACTTCGCGATGGGCGGCCCGTCGAGCCCGCCGAGAGGAGAGGAAGAGAGATCCCTCGACTGCGTTCGCCAGCGGCGGACGTCGCTCGGGATGACACGATGAGACGTCGTTGCGGGCGGCTCGGGAACGCTTGTAGCCTGCAACCGCTCGGCGCCGTTTGGTCGCCGTGCTTCGCCCTGAAGGGCGAGACTGCGAACGGGCTGCGGCGTGTTTGGAGTCCACGCCTTCAGGCGTGAGTTGAGCTGCCGCAAGGCAGTGAGGCCCGGCCGCGGGGCCAGCGGAAGCGCGCCGCTGCACGCCGTCGGCAACGCTGAACCGCGAGCGAGGAACAGAGGAGCGCGATGTCCGAGACGACGAACGTCCTGATCGTGGGCGTGGGAGGGCAGGGGGTGCTGCGCACGAGCCAGGTGCTCAGCGAGGTGCTGGTGGGCGCGGGCCGCGACGTCAAGCAGAGCGAGGTGCACGGCATGTCGCAGCGCGGGGGGAGCGTGGTGAGCGAGGTGCGGTTCGGCTGCGAGGTGCACTCGCCGCTCTCGCCGTACGCCGCGGCCGACTACGTGATCGCGCTCGACGCCGACGAGGGGCGCCGCGCCGAGCCGCGGCTGCGGCCGGGCACCGGCAGGCTCATCGACGTGCCCGACGCCCTCGCCCGACAGCTCGCCGACCCGCGCGGCCGCAACATGGCCGCCCTGGGCCGACTCGCCACCCACCTCGACGTCGCCGCCCAGGCCTGGCACGACGCCATCCGCCACCGCATGCCGCCCAAGAGCATCGAGAGCAACATCGCGGCCTTCGAGGCGGGACGCCGCTTCGACGACGCTGTGAGGAGGTGACCATGCAAGAGCTCTGGGACAAGGACTACCTGCCCGTCGAGCAGCGCCGCGAGCAGCAGCTCGAGCGCCTGCGCCAGACCGTCGCCTACGTGCGCCAGCGCGTGCCCTTCTACGCCAAGGCGCTCGGGGCACGCAAGATCACCGAGGACGATATCAAGTCGCTCGACGACGTCCGCCTCCTGCCCTTCACCGTCAAGACCGACCTGCGCGACACCTACCCCTTCGGGCTCTTCGCCGTCCCGCTCGAGGAGGTGGTCCGCACCCACTGCTCGAGCGGGACGACCGGCAAGCCGATCGTGGCGGCCTACACCCGCGGCGACATCGAGCTGTGGAGCGAGGTCATGGCCCGCACCTTCCACCTGTGCGGCGTCGCGCCCGACGACATCGCCCAGAATGCCTGGGGATACGGCCTCTTCACCGGCGGGCTCGGCGCCCACTACGGCCTCGAGCGGCTCGGCGCCACCGTCATCCCCGTCTCCGGCGGCAACACCGAGCGCCAGGTGATGCTCATCGAGGACTTCGGCGTGACCATGTGGATGGGCACCCCGAGCTACTGCCTCTACCTCATCGAGGTCGCCAGCCAGATGGGGGTGGACCTGCGGCAGAGCCGGCTGCGGACCGTCATCCTGGGCGCCGAGCCCTGGACCGACCAGATGCGCGACGAGATCGAGGAGCGGATGGACGTCAAGGCCTACGACATCTACGGCCTGACCGAGCTCATCGGCCCCGGCGTCTCGAGCGAGTGCGACGCGCAGAGCGGCCTCCACGTCTTCGAGGACCACTTCTACCCCGAGATCATCGACCCCGAGACCCTCGAGCCGCTCGACGGCGACGCCCAGGGCGAGCTGGTCTTCACACACCTCACCAAGCGCGGCATGCCGCTCCTGCGCTACCGCACCCGCGACATCACGCGCCTCCACCGCGAGACCTGCGCCTGCGGGCGCACCACCTGCCGCATGGAGCGCGTGAGCGGCCGCACCGACGACATGCTCATCATCCGCGGCGTCAACGTCTTCCCTTCGCAGATCGAGGAGATCCTGCTCGGCATCGAGGGCACCGAGCCCCACTACCAGATCGTCGTGGACCGCCGCGGCGCCATGGACGACATGGAGGTCCGCGTCGAGGTCGAGGAGGCCGTCTTCTCCGACCGCGTCCGCGAGCTCGAGGCCTTCGGCAAGAGGGTCGCCGCGAAGATCGAGAACGTCCTCGGCCTCCGCGTCCGCGTCAAGCTCATGGAGCCAGGCTCCATCGAGCGCTCCATGGGCAAGGCCAAGCGCGTCATCGACCAGCGAGACCTCAGCTAGGAGTCCCGCCATGTTCGTCCAGCAGCTCTCCGTCTTCCTCGAAAACCGCTCGGGCCGACTCAAGGCCGCCACGCAAGCCCTCGCCGACCGCGGCGTCAACATCATGGCTCTCAGCCTCGCCGACACCGCCGACTTCGGCATCCTCCGACTCATCGTCTCCGAGCCCGACGACGCACTCGCCGCACTCCGCGACGCAGGGTTCACCGTCGCCACCAACGAGGTCGTCGCCGTCGGCATCGAGGACAAGCCAGGCGGACTCGACAGCGTCCTCGCCGTCCTCGAGCGCGAGGGCATCAACGTCGAGTACATGTACGCCTTCGCAGGGGTCACCACGGGGCGGGCCGCGCTCGTCTTCCGCTTCGAGGACAACAACGCCGCCGTCAAGGCCCTCATGACGGCCAGCATCGACGTCCTCAAGAAGGTGGACCTGCTCGGCGAGTGACCCCCGTCCGCCCGCCGCACACATGCACGCGGGGCGCCCCCGCGCGGGGGTGCCCCGTCGTCGCTTCGCCTGCCCTCACTCACGCAAAGCCGAACAGCCGCTCGGCGTTCCCCCACAGCATCGCCGCCTCCCGCTCCGCCCCCAGGCCCAGCGCGCGCACCTGCGCGAGCTGTCGAGCCTGGTCCCCCCACGGCGAGTCCGAGCCGAACAGCACATACTCCTGCGGATGCGCCGTCAGCAGCTCCCGGGCCGACTCCGCAGGCATCCAGTCCAGCGAGTACGAGCACTCCATGTAGATCGGCTTGCCCAGCATGTGCGCCCGCACCCCGTCCCAGTCCTCCCACGCGCCGATATGCGCCGTCACCAGCTTCAGATCGGGGAACCGCTCGGCCACCGCCGCGATCCGCGCGGGGTCGCAGATCCGCTCGCGAGGATATGCGATGTCGAACCCCGTGTGGCACAGCAGCACCAGCCCGCAGTCGCTCATCGCCTCGTAGAGCGGGAACACCCGCTCCGCGTCCAGCTCGAAGTCCTGGTAGTAGGGATGCAGCTTCAGCCCCAGGAACCCCGCCTCGCGCACCGCACGCACCCGCGCCACCACCTTCGGGTCCGAGGGGTGCACCGACGGGAACGGCAGGATCCGCTCCGACGCCACCGACTCCGACCACCGCAGGATCGAGGGGAACTGCTTCGGCTTCGTCGCGATCGACGCCACCACCGCCTTCGCGATGCCCGCCGCGTCCATCGACCGCAGCAGCGACGACACCGTCCCGTCAAGCACCGGCTCGACGTCCGCCTCCGCCGCGAGAGCCGGCACCGCGCGCTCGGCCAGCGCGTCGGGAAACGCATGGGTATGGCAGTCGATCACCCGCATGCCCAAGAACGTAGCAGCATCCGCCCCCGCTGTCAACGCACCCGCCGCTGCCGCCAATGGATATGTTCTTTGGATGGGGGTCTGGGGGGGACCTTTACCACCAACAATGGCCCCCCCCCAGGTATGGGTGAAGCGTGGGAGCGGAAGGCACGCTTTGTGCGGCTGCGAGCGACACTGAGCGGCCGTGTCTTGACAGTGTTAGGTGAGGGTCTGGAATGCAAGGGAACTCCATGTGCGTGGAGGCGTCTAACCATGGGGTGTGGTGTGCGCAGCGCGGGCATGCCTTACTATCCTCTCCTGCCTGGTGCCGGATCGGTGTCATCTTGCGGAGGAGCGGCCATGAAGCGGCTGACTGTTGGCCTGGTGGTGGTGTGGATCGCCCAGGTGGCTTTGGCAGGGGCGCTGGAAGACGCGCGCACGGCCCTGGCGGACCGCCGTTACGCGGATGCGGCGGCAGTGCTCGCGAAGGCGAAGCTGGAGGCCGACGACTACCGGCTCTACCTGCTGGCGAACGCCTACTGCCTCGACGGGAAGCACGATGAGGCCGTCGCGACGCTCGACACGCTGCTGACGAAGTACCCGAAGTCGTCGTGGCGGTCGAAGGCGCTCTTCAAGCGGGCCGATGCGCTCTTCAAGCTCGGGCGTTTCGCCGATGCGGAGCGGGTCTACGAGGCGCAGATCGCGCGGCTCGCCTCGACGGAGCGGCGGGGCGAGATCGCGAAGGTGTACCTGACCCACGCCGACCAGGCCTTCGACCCGCAGGTCCACGGCGAGCGGCCCGGCGCGGAGAAGCTCGAGGAGCGCAAGCCCGACTACAAGGCCGCCCTCAAGCTCTACCAGCGCGCGCAGGAGCTCGATGCCGTCCCCGACGAGGCGGACCGCATCGCCCTGCGGATCGGGCTCTGCCACCACCACCTCAAGCAGCAGCCCCAGGCGATCGCCCAGTTCGACGCGTTCCTCGACAAGCACGCCAAGAGCAAGCTCGTGCTCGAGGCGCTCTACCACCAGGGCCTGGCCTACGTGGCCACGGGCGACGCCGACCGCGGCCGCGCGTCCTTCGAGAAGCTGCTCCGCGACCACGCCGACACGGCGCGCGCGGCCGAGGCGCAGTACAAGATCGCCGCGACCTACGGCCTGCCCAAGCCCCGGTCCGAGGGCGACCTCAACCTGGGCGCCAAGGCCCTCCGCCGCTTCGTGAAGCTCTATCCCGCCCACAAGCTGGCGCCGAAGGCCGGCTACGAGGTGGGCCTCGCCTTCTTCAACTTCGGCCAGCACGAGAAGGCCATCGCGGAGCTCGGGGCCTTCGTCAGGGCCTTCGCGAAGCGGAAGGAGGCCGTCGAGGTGGGCAAGGCGGCGTACCTGGTCGGCCAGGCGCACCGCAAGCTCAATCGCTTCGAGCAGGCCATCGCGGCCTGGCAGGCCTACCTGCGCCAGTTCCCCGCCCACGAGGACTGGCAGAAGGCCCAGGCCGCCATCGTCTCCGCGCGCTACGACCGCGCGGGCTACCTCTACCGCAGGAAGAAGTGGGACGCCGCGGCCGAGGCCTTCGCCGACTTCGCCGCCGCCTACCCGCTCGACGGGCGCAACGCGCAGGCGCTCTTCATGCTCGGCCAGATCCCCTACCGGCAGGAGAAGTGGCAGGGCGCCATCGCGGCCTGGCGGCGGGTGGTCGCGAAGTTCCCGAAGCACCGCGTGGGCTACGCCGCGCAGCTTCGCATCGCCGACGCGCTCGACCGCAAGCTCAAGGCCTTCGAGGAGGCCATCGAGGAGTACAAGAAGATCGACGGCGGGCCCTTCAAGGCACAGGCCGAACGCCGACTCTACGAGCTGCGCGAGCCACACCTCGCGGTGACCTACGAGAAGATCTTCCACACCGGCCAGAAGCCCACGCTCAAGCTCGAGACCCGCAACATCGAGAAGCTGCACGTCAAGGCCTACCGCCTCAACGCCGAGGACTACTTCCGCCGCATGGGCGGACTCGAGCGCATCGAGACACTCGACATCGCGCTCATCGACCCCCACGACGAGTGGGACGTCCCCATCGCCGACTACAGGAAGTACGAGGACATCGAGTCCCAGGTCCCCGTGAAGCTCGACGGCCCCGGCCTCTTCGCCCTCAACCTCTCGACCGACAAGCTCGAGGCGACGGCCATGGTGCTCGTCACCGACCTCGCCATCCTCGTCAAGTCCTCGAAGAAGGACGTCCTCGTCTTCGCCCAGAACCTGCGCACGGGCAAGCCGCAGGCCGGCGCCCAACTGCTCATCTCCGACGGCAAGAAGGTCGTCCTCGAGGGCGCGACGGGCAAGGACGGCGTCTACCAGGGCTCGTCGGACGACCTCGAGAAGGTGAGCCGCGCCCGGGTCTACGCTGTCGCGGATGCGAGCCCTGCCTCGAACGCCCTGAGCCTGCGCGGCCTCGGCGTCGCGCTCGGCCTCCAGCCGCGCGGCATCCTCTACACCGACCGCCCCGCCTACCGGCCCGGCGAGACCGTCCGCTACCGCGCCCTGATCCGACTCGTCGAGAAGGGCAGCTACACGACGGGCGCGGGCAAGGAGGTCGCGGTGCGCGTGCTGTCGCCCCGCGGCGACGTCGTCCACGAGGCCAAGCCCAAGCTCTCGCCCTTCGGCACCCTGGCCGGCGAGCTGACGCTCAACGCGCGCGAGCCGCTCGGCGACTACCGTATCGTCGCCACCCACGAGGACGCCGACGAGAAGAAGCGCACCTTCACGGGCCAGTTCCGCGTCGATGAGTACCAGCTCCCGCTCTACAAGATCGTCTTCGACCTCGCGAAGCCGACGTTCTTCCGCGGCGAGACGATCGCGGGCACGATCCGCGTCGAGTACTACTTCGGCCATCCCGTCCCCGGCAAGGACGTTCGCTTCCGCCTCAAGGACCAGCGCTGGCACACCGAGACGACCGACGAGAAGGGCGAGGTCGCCTTCGAGTTCGAGACCGACTTCTTCCGCCAGACCGAGACGCTGCCGCTGGTCGCCGTCCTGCCCGCGGAGGCCGTGGCCGCGAGCCGCAACGTGCTGCTCGTGACGCAGGAGTATTTCGCCGCCGTCTCGACCCTGCGCGACACCTACCTCGTCGGCGAGGGCTTCGACGTCAAGGTCAAGACGGTCGAGCCGTCGGCGGAGCCCGGGCCGGGCGCGGACGCCGAGCCCGTCGCCCGCGAGGTGACCGTGGGCCTCTACCGCTACGTCGGCGAGGAGGCGCGGCCCGAGCCGCTCATCGGCGTCGAGGCCGACAACGACGTCATCGTGCCCAAGGTCCCCACGGGCTACGTCAAGGTGGCGGAGAAGAAGGTCACGACGGCGAAGGACACCGGCGAGGGCGTCGCCCAGCTCACGGCGAAGGAGGGCGGCCGCCACCTCATCCGCGTCGAGGGACTCGACAGCAAGCAGAACCTCGTCGTCGCCCAGCGGCCCGTGTTCATCTCGGGCGAGGACGACAAGATCAAGCTCCGCATCCTCTCCGACAGCGACGAGTTCCGCGTCGGCGAGGCCCCCGAGCTCAACTTCGTGTGCCGCGTCGGCCCCGCCCTCGCGCTCGTCACGTGGGAGGGCGAGCGGGTCTACCGCTACAAGCTGGTCACCCTGCGGAAGGGGTCGAACCGTATCGCGGTCGAGATCCCCGACGCGTGCGCCCCCAACTTCACCCTGATGGCGGCCGTGCTGCACGACAACGAGTTCCACACCGCGGCCAAGGCTCTCGCCGTCCTCAAGATGCTCAAGGTCGCCCTCGAGCCCGGGAAGAAGGAGCTGACGCCGGGCGAGGAAGTGACCGTCACGATCAAGACCACCGACCAGGCCGACAAGCCCGTCGCGGCCGAGCTCTCGCTCGCCGTCGTGGACGAGGCGCTCTACGCGCGCTACCGCGACTCGCTGCCGAAGCTCAGCGACCTGTTCCACCAGCGGCGCACGGGCCGCTTCTACGTGGCGGGCGCCTCGAACGGCTTCAAGTACGCCGCGGTCACCCGCGCCACGAGCGTGGCCCTGCGGCGCGAGCGCGAGCGGCTCGATCGGCTGGCTGGCCCCGCTGGCGGGGCCGTCGCCACCGCGGGCCTGGCTGCGGCCCGCAGGCCGCTCACGCACGAAGGGCTCGCCGAGTTCGCAGAGGGCCTGGGGTTCGACGACAACGCAGCGGAAGGCGTCCAGAGCGGGGACGAGGCCGGCGGGGAGCTTGTGCTCGGCTACCGCAGCCACCGCGCCCGCTACGGCCGCGAGGGCGGCCAGGCGGGCGGCGGCGGCTGGTTCCTGGCGGCGAACGAGCCCCAGGATGCGCCGGCGCAGGCTTTCGGCCATTTCACCACCTCGTTCGAGAGTGCACGGCTCGACGCGAACGCCAGCGGGCTGGTCCTCGTCACGAACGGCGGCACGCTGCGCGGGGCTCAGCAGGCGCAGCTTGGGACCCTGGTCGTCAACGACTTCGCCTGGAAGGGCGAGGCGACCGGCAGGGGGCTGCTGCTCGCGGACGCGAACGGGAACGGGACTGTGCTCGCCGGCGAGCTGGCGCTGGGCGCTGACAACGCGAACCGCTCAGGCCAGCGCGGGCGCCGTTCGGCGCTCGTCCGCCTGCGCCACTACTTCCCCCAGACCGCTTACTGGAACCCGGCGATCGTGACCGACAAGAAGGGCGAGGCGGCCGTGAAGTTCGTCATGCCCGATACGACCACGGGCTGGCGGCTCGTGGCCCGCGGCATCACGGCCAACCACCTCGTCGGCGAGGCCACCGCCAGGGTCGTCACCAAGCAGCCCTTCTCGGTCGCGCTCGCCGCCCCCGCCGCGCTCACCGCCGGCGACAAGGCGACCGTCCGGGGCTCGGTCCGCAACTTCACCGGCGCCGAGGCCGACGCCGCCGTGCGCTTCTCCGCCACCATCGCCGGCAAGGCCGAGACGAAGACGCTTCAGCGCAAGGTCGGCGAGGGCAAAGTCCACGAGGAGTTCTTCGACGTCGAGGCGAAGGCCGGCGACGAGGCCGAGCTGAAGCTCGAGGCCAAGGCCGGCGACCACGCCGACGCCGTGGCCCGCAAGCTCCCCATCCGCCCCTGGGGCATTCCCGTCCGCGTCGGCGCGAGCGGCAGCTCGAAGGACAGCGTGACCCTGACCCTCGCGCTGCCCGCCGAGCACAAGTACGTGAGGCGGTCGCTCTCGCTCGCCGTCAGCGCGTCGCTGCCGCGTCACCTCATCGACGCCGCACTGCGGGCGCCGACCGGCGGCGGCTGCACCGAGCAGACCGTCGCTGCCGGCCTGGTGGCGCTCAGCGGCCTCGAGATGCTCGAGCGGCTCGGCGAGCCGCCCGCCGCCGAGCGCGCCCGACTCGAAACCGTCGCGACCGAGGCCGTCCGCACACTCGCCCTCACCCAGAGGAGCGGCGGCTGGACCTGGGCCTTCGACTCCCGCCAGAGCCAGCTCGACCCGTTCGTGACGGCCTACGCCCTCGAGCTGCTCCACCGCGCCGAGCGCCGCGGCCTCGACGTGCCCAAGAAGCTCGCCGAGCCGGCACGCGCCGCCGCGAAGAAGCTCTTCACCCAGGCGAGCACCCACGCCGAGAAGGCCGCGCTGCTCTACGGTCTGAGCTTCTGGGGCGACGCCGACTTCTCCTACGTCCACCGCCTCGACCGCCTGCACCCGCAGCTCGACGACCAGAGCCTCGCCTACCTGGTGCTGACGTTCCTGAACCTCGACCGCAAGGAGCGGGCGGCCGAGCTGGCGAAGGCGCTGCTCGGGCGCTCGAGCCTCGAGCCGGTGGCGGTGCGCCCTGGGCGGCGCGGGCGCTGCTGGCTGCCGAAGGTCGATCTCGTGCTCTGGCGGTCGTTCCCGATCGAGGCCACGGCGCTGGCCGTGGAGGCCGTCCAGCGCACGCTGCCGCGCGCGGCGGAGCTGGAGCAGGCGGTGGCGTGGCTCATGGACCATCGCATGGGCGGCGGCTGGGGCTCGCCGCGGGCCACGGCGTCCGCCGTCCGCGCCCTGGCGACCTACGTGGGCCAGACGAAGGCGGAGCCGCAGAAGTACACCCTCGAGGTCGCCCTCAACGGCAAGGCCCTGCGCACCGTCGCCGCCGACGGCATGCGCGCCACCGTCCGCATCGAGCCCGACCCCGCCGCGCTCAAGGACAGCAACCGCCTCGACCTGCGGCTCAAGGGCCGCGGCGAGTTCGCCTACGCCGTCACCCTCGAGGGCATCACCGATACTGTGCCGCCCGCCGACGAGGGCAAGCCGCTCGAGGTCAAGCGCCGCTACGAGGCCTCGCCGCTGCTCTTCGAGGGCGTCGAGATCCCCCGGGGCTACGCCACCATCAGCGGCGAGTACAAGACCGCCGAGAACCCCGTCGACGAGCTGCCCACCGGCAAGACCTGCGACGTCCGACTCGACGTCCACACCCGACAGCGCCAGCGCTACATCGTCGTCGAGGACTTCCTGCCCGCCGGCACCTCCATCGTCGAGAGCAGCATCAGCGGGAGCTTCGACCGCCACGAGCTGGGCGACGGGCGCATCACCTTCTACATCTCGAACCCCAACCGGAGCCGCTACTACCACATCCGCTACCGGCTCAGCGGGCGCTTCCGCGGCGCGTATCGCGCGCTGCCGGCGCGTGCCTTCTCGTTCTACAACCCCTACGAGCTGATCGTCGGCGCCCACAACCGCCTGGCCGTGCTGGCGAAGGACGGCACGCCGAAGCGCGCCTATGTCATGACCCCCGACGAGCTCTACCACCTCGGCACCAAGCACTACGACAAGGACGACTACGCCAAGGCCGAGCCGCTGTTGAGGAAGCTCTTCGCCGACTGGCAGAAGAAGCTGCGCGACAAGCCCTTCAAGGAGACGGCGAAGATGCTCCTCTACATCGCCCTCGCGCGCAACGACGCGAAGGCGGTGGTGGACTACTTCGAGATCCTCAAGGAGCGCTACCCCGAGCTCGTCATCCCCTTCGACAAGATCATCGCCGTCGGCAAGGCCTACCGCGACCGCGGCGAGCACGAGCGGGCCGTCATGGTCTTCCGGGCCGTCGCCGAGGCCTTCTACTTCCAGGAGGGCAACGTCGCGGGCGTGCTCGAGCAGGCCGGCGACTTCATCGCCGCCGCCGACTTCCACGAGCGGCTGCTCGCCGAGTACCCCGACCTGCCCGTCGTGCAGGCCGGCCTCTACTCGCTCGCCCAGCGCGTCTACGAGAAGCTGCCGAAGCTCGAGACCGACGAGCGGCTGCGCAAGCGCGTGACCCGCAAGGAGCTGCTCGAGTCGACCCGCGGCCTCCTGGCACGCTTCCTCGCCCTCTACCCCGACAACCCCATCGCCGACGAGGTCAGCTTCACCCTTGCCTCGTCGTACCTCGAGGACGAGCAGTTCGGGCAGGCCGTCGCCCTGTGCGCGGCGCTCCAGGCCCGCTACCCCAAGAGCCCGCTGCTCGACAGCTTCCAGTATATCGCGGGCTACGGCTACTTCGTGACCGACCGGCCCGACGACGCGCTCGGCCTGTGCCGCAAGGTCGCCGAGGGCAAGTACCCGACCCGCGAGGGCACGATGGCAGCCAGCGACGACCGCTTCAACGCCATGCACATGATCGCCCAGATCTACCACGCCCAGCGCCAGCACGACAAGGCCATCGCCGAGTATGAGCAGGTGAAGACCCACTTCGCCGACGCCCGCACGGCCCTCGAGTTCCTGCGCCGACGCCACCTCGCGCTGCCCGAGGTCACCACCGTGGCCCCCGGCAAGCGCCCCGAGGTCGAGCTCACCTTCCGCAACATCGCCGCCTGCGACCTCAAGGTCTACCGCGTGGACCTCATGACCCTCTACCTGCTCGAGCGCAACCTCTCGAAGATCACCCGCATCAACCTCGCGGGCATCCGCCCGCACGTCGAGCGCGCGCTCGAGCTGGGAGAGGGGAAGGACTACGTCGAGAAGAAGCACAAGCTCGCGCTGCGCGAGCTGGAGAAGCCGGGCGCCTACCTCATCGTGTGCAAGGCCGACGAGATCGAGTGCTCGGGCATGGTCCTCATCAGCCAGCTCAAGCTCCAGGTCCAGCAGGACCCCCAGAGCGGCCGACTGCGGGTCAACGTCCGCGACCACGACGGCAGCTACCAGCGCAAGGTGCACGTCAAGGTGATCGGCTCGGGGGACAAGGACTTCCGCAGCGGGACGACCGACCTGCGCGGGGTCTACGAGGCGGTCGGCATCCGGGGCGTGCCCACGGCCATCGCCCGCAGCGGCGACCACTACGCCTTCCACCGCGGCACCCAGCCGCTCCTGGTGCCCGAGCGCAAGAAGAAGCCGGCGAAAGGCCAGCTCGAGGCCGCGTCCGCGCCCGGCGAGCAGATCGAGCTCGACAACGTCAAGGCCCGGCTCCGCGCCTTCCAGGGCAAGGCCGGCAAGGTGTGGGAAGACCAGACCCGCACCGTCAAGCGCGGCGTCGAGGTCCAGGCCGCCGAGTAGCGCGGCTCCGCCGAGCCCCATCCCACGCTCCCGACCAGCAGGGGGCGTTGCCCCCGGCGGCACCCTCCGGGCGCGGGCGCGGCACGCACCGTGCTACAGGGTCTGATGGATGCCCTGGGCACAGGCCATTCTGGGCACCGCTATGCGCTGCGCCACGTACTACCGGAGGGGGCGACGCCGCGAGCGGCGGGTTGACTCCGCGCCGGTGGGCGGTATAATGGCCGCAGTGGCGGCACGGTGCCCCACGTCCCATGCCGGAGGAGGCGGACGATGGCCGAGGGCAGTTACGACGACCTCGTCACGCGAGGCATCGAGCTGGCTGAGCAGGAGCACTTCGCCGAGGCCGTCGCCGCGCTCGAGCGGGCCATCGCGCTCGACGATGCCAGGGTCGATGCTCACTACAACCTCGCCGTGATCCACGGCCTCCTCGCCATGGGCGACCTCCAGGCCGAGGACTACTTCGAGGACCACGTGGACGAGGAGATCCTCCTCCAGAACGCGATCGAGCAGTACCAGCGCGTCCTGGAGCTCGACGACACCCACCTCGCCGCCCACAACAACCTCGGCACCATCTACGCCCTCCACGGCGAGCGCGAACTCGCCGTCCACGAGCTCGAGCTCTCGCTCGAGCTCGACCCCGACCAGCCCGACGTCCGTCGCCAGCTCGACGAGCTCAGCGGCATCTGAGCCGGGCCACCCGGCTCGTGGCCCAGGGCGGGCTCAGCCGCACGGGGCCGCGCGCCCTAGGGCCTGGCGCGGAACTCGATGCCATCGACGACCACGGTGCCGCGTTGCCCGACCGGGTAGAGCAGCAGGACGAAGCGGCGGACCGAGTCGGGGTTGGCGATGCGCCGGGAGTGCTCGCTCTGGCCCTCGGCCACCGGCTCGCCGGTCTTCCAGGCGGCAGCCTTGAGGTCGAAGTGCACGCGGTTGCGCCCCGGCTTGAGGAACGCGGGGCGGCTCTCGAAGTACTTCCAGCCCGGCAGGGTGATGAGCGCGAGGCTCAGGCGGGCGCCGCCCTCGAGCTGGCTCTCGATGTCCACGTAGCAGCGGTCCTGGCCGCTCACGTCGAGCTCCCCGGGCAGGTCGCGGAAGAGCACGATCTTCGCGTCGTCGGCATCGTCGAGCCGGTAGTTGACCTCGAGCCGTCGCCCCGGCTCGCCGCCCTCGCGGCGCCCGTAGGAGAGCTTCGCGGACCCCGCGTTGTCCCACTCGTCCTCCACGTCCCAGTTGCCGTCGGTGAAGTCGTCGAACAGGGTGGCGGGAGCGTCGGCGTACTCGTCGCGGCGCGTGCGGCGCGCCTCGTGCTGATGGCGGAGCGACGCCGCGGCGCGCGACAGCAGACCCTGGCGCCCGACGCCGCGGCCGCGCGTCAGGATGTAGACGATGACGTTCGTGGCCATCTGGAACGACGCGTCCTGCATCTCGGCGGGCGACAGCCCGCTGAGCGAGGCCTTGAGCGGGAACGTGTCGGGCTTGATCTCCAGGCCGTCGCCATAGTCGTTCCGCGTGTAGATGACCGCCAGGCGGCCATCGAGCTCGATGCCCTCGATGAAGCTCTGGCGGTACTTGTCGCCCGGCGGCGGCCAGTAGCCGGCGTAGCCGTCGCGCAGGTCGAAGCACGAGCGGAACAGCGGGTGGTCCTCGACCTTGGTGACCTTGCGCAGCCGGTGGCCGTCGCGGCGCGAGAGGACGCGCGCGATCTCGCGGCGGAAGGCCTTGTCCCACGTGAAGTCGTCCTCGTGGGTGCTGTCGTCGGCCCACAGCGTCCCCCCGCCGAGCAGGTAGCGGCGCAGGTTCGCGGCCTGGTCGCTGGTGAAGCGGAAGTTCCTGTGGCCGCTCATGTAGATCCAGGGCGACTTCATCACGCGGGGGCTCTCGAGCGGCACCTCGGCGATGCGGGTGTCGATGTTGAAGCCGATGCGCTCGCGGAGCTGCCAGGCGAGGAAGGGCATGGTGGTCTTGTGGGTGTCCCAGTCGACCTCGCCGCTGCCGTAGCGCACCGTGGTGAGGACGATGCGCGTCACGCCGCCGGTCTCGGCGCCGACGACGGCGCCCGCTCCCCCTGCGCGACTGCTGACACCGGGCAGCAGCAGGCCCGAGGCCGACCTGCCTGGCGCCCTGGCCAGCGCGTGCGCGCGCGGCGACAGCATCCGCCGCGGCGTCCTGCGGGGCTCGCGGGCGATCTCCCTCGTCGCGCGTTCCACCGACGGCGGCGCCACGTCCTGCTCGGCCGGACCTCGCCCCGGGCCCCGAGCCGCGATTCGTGGGCCGGCCTCGACGGCCTCCTGCGGCGCTGCGTCGCCCACCGCCGGTGCCTGTCGGCGGGCGGTGGCTGCCCCCGTGGGCAGGGCCAACGGCTGTGCGGGCCCGCCCGCCGGCCCGGTGGCAAGGCCCCGCGGCCCGAGCGACGGCCTCTGGGCCGATGCGGCGCCGGCTGGTGGTCCGGCGTGCTCGAGTCTCGTCCCCTGGGCGCTCGCTGGCGTCACGTCCACGGCAGAGGCGGCCTCGCCGCCGTCGGAAGCCGCTGCGATGCCCGGCGTGGGCTCCACGGCTTCCTGGGGATGCGCCTCCCAGGCGGGGGCCTGGCGGGGCGCGGCTGCGGTTGCTGCCCCGAGCCCGAGGCCAGGCGATGGCGCGGCGTCCGCGGGGCGGCCGACGGTGCCCGCACGCGGCGCGGGCGCGGGCGAGCCAGCAAGGGGGCCGACGGCCACGAGGCCGCGTCCCTGTGGCACGCGGCGCCGGAGCCGCCAGCGGGCGACGACCGTACGCTCCCCCGGCTCGCCTGTGCCGCGCGGCGCACCCTGGCGCGGGGCCACGAGCGGGCCCTCCTCGACGACGAAGTCATCGAGGTCGGGCGCGGCCTTCGCGCGTGCGCTCCCGGCGGTCGCGCCCGGGAGCTGGCTCACGACGCCGGGGCGCTCGAGGGAGCCCTGGCGCGCGCCGAGAGACGGACGGCTCGCGCCCGCCATTGCCCCGGTGCCGGCCGGCTGTTGCACGGTTTCCGTTGCCGCGCCGCCTGCGGGGGGCGCGACGAGGACTGGCTTCGCCTCGACAGGTGTCGCGCCGGGGCTCCCAGGCAGTCGGACGGCGTGGTCGACGGCCGGCGTCTCCGCGGGCACGCCGAACCCAGGTGCCGCGGCCTTGGTGGCCGGGGCCTGAGGCCGGGCGATCGCCAGCCCTG
>CBFDBL010000054.1:0-16589 GCA_965603035.1 uncultured bacterium | reverse complement strand
TCCGAACCGGTCAGAATATCTGGAAACAACCGGTCATAATATTCGGAACCCACAAACTATAGTCTAGGGGGTTCACGCAGCCACGCCGTCTCCAGATCGTGCGCTATCTCATCGGTCATGAGACCGCTGCGCCTCGCACGCTGCGAGGGGCACTGCGGATGTCGTGGCCGGCCTGCCAGCGCCATCTCGCCAAGCTGCGACGGCGGGGCATCCTCGTCCGACGCACGCAGGGCCGCGAGGCCACGTATGCCTTGGGGAAGGCGCGGGGCACCGTCCAGAAAACCGTCTGGCAGGCAGTCCGGAACCGCCTGACGGCGATGACTGATTGATATCGGAGTTACGTAACTCCGATATCAATCGCGGGCACCCGGTGCCAGATGACGCTGGCCGCGGCCCTCGCGCGGGAGCGAGATTCCGGTACAATGGGTCCATTACGATGGGTCCATCGGGAGCCGCAGGGGGGCAGGTCGCGGGGCTGCTTCGCCGTGTTGGCACGGTCCCCAGGGGTGCCTGTTCGAGGAGAGAGGAATGCTGAAGGATGGGGATAAGGGTGCGATCGTCCAGCGCGACCGCGAGACCTACGCGGTGGCGCCGCACGTGCCGTGCGGCGTGGTGACGCCCGAGCAACTCAGGAAGCTGGCCGACGTGGGAGAGAAGTACGGGGCTGCGGCGCTTAAGATCACCAGCGCGGCTCGTATCGCCCTCGTCGGGCTCAAGGAGGAGGACCTCGATGGCGTGTGGGCCGACCTGGGCATGGCGCCCGGCGCGGCCGTCGGCATCTGCGTGCGCAGCGTCAAGGCCTGTCCGGGCACGACCTTCTGCAAGCGGGGCCAGCAGGACAGCCTGACCGTCGGCATGGCCCTCGACGCGAAGTACCACGGCGTCGAGATGCCCGGCAAGCTGAAAATGGGGGTCAGCGGCTGCCCGAACCAGTGCGCCGAGACGTGCATCAAGGATATCGGGCTGGTCGGCCGCTCGAAGGGCTGGACCGTCGTGGTCGGGGGCAACGGCGGCCCGCGGCCGCGCCTCTCGCAGCGCATCGCCGACGGCCTGAGCACCGAGGATGCGCTGGCGCTGATCGACAGGATCGTCGAGTACTACAAGGCCAACGCCAAGCGCATGGAGCGCCTCGGCCGGATGCTCGAACGCCTGGGCCTCGACGACTTCAAGGCCGCCGTCCTCGCGTGAGGACAGGGCCGCACGGCCACCACCACGAACGGGAGTGTAGCCATGCACAGGCGAACCACCGGACTCCGCCGAGCCGTCGGCCTGCTCGCCGCCGTCGCTCTCGTCGCCCTCGCCGCAGGCTGCAACACCGAGGCGCCGACCGACGGCCAGGGCCAGGCCCAGCCGATCACCCCCGGCACCAGCCGCCCCGCAGCAGCCGCCGCCGAGGCCGTGGTCCACGCAGGCTCCGCCGCCGAGTTCGAGGCCAAGGTGCTGAGGGCCGAGACGCCCGTGCTGGTGGATTTCTATGCGACCTGGTGCGGGCCGTGCGTGAGGATGGCGCCCATCTTCAGGGAGGTCGCGGCCCAGTACCAGGGCAAGGTCGCCTTCGTGAAGCTCGACATCGATAGGGTCGGCAGCGTCGCCCAGAGGTACGGCATCCGCAGCATCCCGACGCTCATCGTCTTCAAGGGCGGCGAGGAGGTGAGGCGGGTGGTCGGGCTCCAGTCGGCCGCGCAGTTGAAGGCAGCCTGTGACGCCGTCGCCGGCCAGTAGGGCCGGCGGGCGGTGTGAACGAGCGAACGGGTGCCGCGCTCAGTCTCGCCCTGGGCGCGGCACGGTCATGGTGGCGGTGATCGCGCCGCAGGCGGAGTCGGCGCACTGGAGGCAGCGGATGCAGCGCGAGGTGTCGAGCTCCTCGGTCGGGTCGAGCCCGACGGGGCACGCCTTCGCGCACCGCCCGCAGCGCGTGCACCGCGCCGCGTCCAGGCGCACCCGCAGCAGCGACCAACGGTTCCCCAGCGCCAGCAGCCCGCCCAGCGGGCACAGCACCTGGCACCACGGCCGCCGGAAGAATACCAGCGCCGCCAGGAACGGCACGAGCACGACCAGCCGCGGCACCGACGGCCACGTCCCCGACTCCACCGTATAGGGCAGCGCCGCCTCGAGCGTCCCCGCCGGGCACAGGCGGCAGATGAACAGCCGGCTGTCCTCGCCGAGCCAGTAGGGCACCGCCACGACGAAGACCGCCAGGACGACGTAGCGGCCGTAGCCGGTCCACGCGGGGAGCGGGCGCTTGCGGGTCGGGAGCTTCGCCGCGAGGTCCTGGAGCAGGCCGAACGGGCAGGCCCAGCCGCAGATGAGCGAGCCGAGGCTCATGGCCACGGCGAGCAGCAGCCCGATGATGGCGAAGGGCACGATGTGCCACGCCGCGCAGCCCGCGAGCGCGCCGATGGGGCAGGCGAACGACGCGAGCGGGCACGCGTGGCAGTGGAAGGCGAGCCCGCACACGTGCGGCAGGTAGACGAGGGGGTTGAGCCACAGGGCGAGGAAGCCGAGCTGGACCCAGGTGCGGAGCTTGGTGAATCGCGTCGTGGTGGTGGCCATGTCCCGCATGGCCTGCCCGGCCCGGGGCGCCGGGCCAGGCGTTACTCCCGTCAGGTGAAGCAGGTCGGCGCGCGGCCGCCGCCGACCCACGTGAGGGCCAGGCGCCCGTCGGGCAGCCGCACGATCGTGCCCTGCGCCGCGCCGCGGATCAGCCCGCCGTCGGTCAGGGCCACGATCTCCTCCCGCTGCGGCTCCGCCGCGGCCCCGGCCTCGGCCTCCAGCTCCTTCGTCAGCACGCCGTCGCTGTCCCAGTCGTCGTCGCCGGCGGCCTCGGGCTCCTTGTCCAGCTCATCGAGCGGGTCGTCAGCCGAGTCCTCGGCGTCGTCCCAGTCGTCGGGGTCGGGCAGGCGGACATCGTCGGGCACGGTCTCGTCGGGCGGCTCGGCCGCCGTCTGCCCCAGGTCGGTCCGCACGACCAGCACCGTGCGATGGAGGGCATAGCCGTAGCCGAGCAGCAGCAGGCCGAGCGCGACGGCCAGGGCGGCGAGCAGGCGCGGGCGAGCGGGCGTCATGGGCGTCGATGCTCCAAGGCGAGGTCCCGCGATTGTACCCAAGCCGCGGGCGCGGCACAAGCTGCACAGTGGTCCTTGATCCGGAGCCAGGCTTCCCTGACAATGGAGGAAGGACGACTGCCGGGTGGCCGCGGCCAGGACGCGCCCCAGGCCCCCGAGCGTTCCGGTGTCTCGGGAGGAGCGCCGCATGGCCAACGAGCAGCCGCCGGGCGCCAGGGCGCGCCGGGCCGAGCCGGGCCCCTTCACGCTCGTCATCTTCGGCGCGTCGGGCGATCTGACGCGGCGCAAGCTGGTGCCCGCCGTCTACAGCCTGTTCCGCGAGGGGCTGCTGCCCGAGGGCTTCCGCGTCGTGGGCTTCGCGCGCCGCCCGAAGAGCGACGCGGCGTTCCGCGGCGAGCTGCGCGAGGCGGTGGCCGCCCACGCGCGGGTCGGGCTCGGCGACGACTGGGAGGCCTTCGCCGCCCGCCTCCACTACCTCCAGGGCGACTACGCCGAGCCCGCCGACTACGCCGCGCTCGGCCAGCGCCTCGACGCGCTCGCCGCCGACACGGGGGCTCCGCCGGCCCGCCTCTTCTACCTCGCCACCCCGCCCACCGTGTTCGCGTCCGTCGCCGAACAGCTCGACGCCGCGGGCCTCGCCCACGAGGACAACGGCTGGGCACGCCTCATCGTCGAGAAGCCCTTCGGCCGCGACCTGGCGGCCGCCCGGACCCTCAACGCCGCCGTCCGCCGCCACTTCGCCGAGCACCAGATCTTCCGCATCGACCACTACCTCGGCAAGGAGACGGTCCAGAACATCCTGGTCCTGCGCTTCGCCAACGCCCTCTTCGAGCCGATCTGGAACCAGCGCTACGTGGACCACGTGCAGATCACCGTGGCCGAGACCGTCGGCGTCGAGCAGCGCGGCAGCTACTACGACCACGCCGGCGCCCTCCGCGACATGGTCCAGAACCACATGATGCACCTGCTGTGCCTCGTGGGGATGGAGCCGCCGAACTCGCTGGACGGCAAGGCCGTGCGCGACGAGAAGGTCAAGGTGCTCGAGGCGCTGCGCCCGATGGCCTCGGGCTGTGTCGCCGAGGGGGTCGTGCGGGCGCAGTACGCCGCGGGCGAGGTCGCCGGCAAGGCGCTGCCCGACTACCGCGCCGAGCAGGGCGTCGCGCCCGACTCCACCACCGAGTCCTACGTCGCCATCAAGACGTTCATCGACAACTGGCGCTGGGCCGGCGTGCCCTTCTACCTGCGCACCGGCAAGGCCATGGCCGTGCGCATCACCGAGATCGGCATCCACTTCAAGCCCGTGCCGCACGTCCTGTTCAACGCACCGCCCTTCGGCCCCATGCGGCCCAACGTCCTGGCGCTCCGCATTCAGCCCAACGAGGGCATCTCGCTGCGCTTCCAGGTCAAGGCCCCGGGGCAGGGCGTGCCGATCCGGACGCACAAGCTCGACTTTGGCTACGCCGACTCGTTCGGCGCCGCGCCGCCCGAGGCCTACGAGCGGCTGCTGCTCGACGCCGCGCTCGGCGACGCCACGCTCTTCACGCGCAGCGACGAGGTCGAGGCGGCCTGGGCATTCCTCCAGCCCATCCTCGACGGCTGCGCCGAGCAGGCCGTCGCCAGGCTGCCCAGCTACCCCGCCGGCTCCTGGGGGCCGGCCGAGGCCAACGCACTCCTCGAGGCCGACGGCCGCCGCTGGATGCTCATGCGGCGCCCGCGACACCGAGACGAACGGCAGTAGGGGCGCGGCCGACAGCGACTAGCGAAGCGCAGGGGACGGAGGAGCAGAGCCCATGGTCGCCACACATGCCAGGCACCCGCGGCCGGCGAGCGTGCTCGCGATGCTGGTCCTGCACGCCGCGGCCCTCGCCCCGGCGGGTGCGCTCGACGAGCTGTTCAAGGTCTCGACCACCCTCTCGGCACAGGAAGTGGAGCCGGGCGAGGAGCTCGAGCTCACGGTGACCTTCACCCTGGGCGAGCACGTCCACCTGTACAGGGACAAGATCGCGTTCGAGTGGTCAGGGCTCGAGGGGGCCGAGCAGCGGGCCGTGGTGCTGCCCGAGGGCGAGCTGTTCGACGACCCGTTCGCCGAGCTGCCCGGTGCGAAGACCGAGGGCTACGAGGGGACGGTGGACGTGCTCGTGCGGTTCGCCGCGACGGGCAAGCCGGGCGAGAGGGTCCGGATCCAGGGGACGGTGAGCTACCAGGGCTGCTCGGACGCGCAGTGCTACCTGCCGCAGACCTCGGCGATCGAGCACGAGGCCCGGATCGCGGGCGGCGACGCGCCAGCCGCGGCGCCGGCGCCGGCGGAGGCCGATGGCTCGGGCGCGCCGGTGGGTGCGGGCACGTTCCTGTGGTACGTGGCCGTGGCCTTCGGGGCGGGACTGCTCATCAGCCTGACGCCGTGCGTTTACCCGATGATCCCGATCACGGTGGCGATCGTGGGCGGGCGCGGGCAGAGGAGCAAGGTGCAGGCCGTGGCGCTGTCTGCCGTCTACGTGCTGGGCATCTCGCTGACCTACGCCGTGCTGGGCGTGCTGGTGGCGGCGCTGGGCTCGACGGTGCGCCACGCGCTCCAGTCGCCGTGGCTGCTCGTGCCGATCGCCGGGCTGTTCGTCGTGCTGGCGCTGGCCATGTTCGACGTCATCACGCTCCAGACGCCTGGGTCGGTGGGCGGGCTGGCCCAGCGGGTGCAGGGCAAGGCGAGGGGCGTGGCGGGCATCCTGGTGCTGGGGGTGGTGAGCGGGCTGGTGGCGGGCCCGTGCGTGGCGGCGCCGCTGGCGGGGGTGCTCGTGCGGATCGCGGAGACGGGGAGCAAGCTGCTGGGGTTCGCCTCGATGTTCGCCCTGGCGTGGGGGATGGGCCTGATCCTGCTCGTGGCGGGCGCCTCGACGAGCCTGCTGCCGAAGGCGGGGGCGTGGATGGAGTGGGTGAAGAGGCTGCTGGGCTTCGTGCTGCTGTGGGCGGCGGTGTACTTCGTGCGGCCGGTCATCGGCGAGCGGTGGTACGCGCTGGGTGCGGCGGGGGTGCTGGTATCGGGCTCGGTGTTCCTCGGCTGCTTCGACGCGCTGACGGCCGCGAGCCGGTTCGCCGAGCGGCTGAAGCTCGTCCTCGGGCTGAGCGCCGTGCTGCTGGCCGCGAGCCTCGTGCTGCCGGGCGCCGGCACCCACGTGCAGCCCGCGACGGCCGTCGCGAGCACGCCCGACGCGCTCGAGGCGGCGCTCGAGGCGGGCAAGCCGGTGATGGTGGACTTCTACGCCGACTGGTGCGCGCCCTGCAAGGAGCTCGACGAGCAGACCTTCGCGGACCCGCGCGTGGTCGAGGCCCTCGGGCGCTTCCAGGCGCTCAAGCTCGACGTGGACGACCGCGCGGTCAAGCCGCTGCTGACCCGCTACAACGTCATCGGCCCGCCGACCGTGCTGCTCTTCGACGCCGACGGCACCTTCCGCAAGGACCTGAGCTTCGCCGGCTTCAAGGGCCCCGACGCGTTCCTGAAGCTCCTGGCGCAGGTCCGCTAGCCCGCCGCGCGGCGCCCGGAGCGACGCGCTTGCATTCCGTTGACGATCCGGCTACCGTGTGAGCAGGACTCGAACAGGGGGGCTCCGGACGGAGACGACACCTGGCGAGAGCACCTCGCACGGAAGGGGATGCATGTCGGACGCACGGGACACAGGACGGGGAGAGGTGGCGTGGTACGCGCGGCACGCGCCGACGCTGCGCGCCGCGCAGGTGCTGCTCGCCGAGACCCGAGGCGAGCTGACCGGCGCGCTGACCACCTCGCAGGCCGTCAGCTACCGCGACAACGCGCACTACACGGCCATCAAGTGGGTCCTCGAGGACGAGGCGTTCCTGCCCACGCTCGTGCGCATGCGCGACGAGCTGCTCGGGGACGTGGACGCGAGCGCCGCAGGGCTCCTGCCCGAGCTGCGCCGCGCCGTGGACACCTGCCTCGACTTCGCCCACGCGACCTTCACCTCCCGCGACGACTACAGCCAGATCCGCAGCGTCGAGGGGCTTCGCCACCAGGTCGGCGGCGTGCTCCAGGCTCTCGAGGCGGTGCGCGCCGCCGTGGACGATGCCCTCCTGCGCCAAGCCCCCGCTCCCTGAGGCCCCATCGGCCGGCAGACCCCGCCCGGCCCGCGAGCCGCGAGCGCCTCCGCCGCCCCCGGGCGGCGAACTTGCGTTCCACGTGAAACATTTCGCCCGCCCGCGGCAGTACAATGCCGGGAGGCGCGATCTGCGGCCCATGGAGAGCCCGACCATCTCCGCCCTGCGCACGCGATTCCAGACGCTCGTGGACCGCCACTACGACGGTCTGTGGGCCTATGTGGGCGCGCTCACCGGCGGCGCGACGGAGGCCGAGGACATCGTGCACCAGGCCTTCCTCGCCGCCTTCGACCGCCTGGCGGCGGGCACCGAGTTCGAGGGCGACCCTGGCCGCTGGCTGCGCGCGACGGCGCGCCACATGGTCTACGCCTGGTGGCGCCATCAGCGCAGGATGCCGCAGGACGTCGCCGACCGCCTCCGCCAGGTCGCCGACGAGGCCGACGACGCGCTCACCCGCGCCGCCCGCCGCGAGGTCCAGGCCGCGCTCGACCAGTGCCTGGGCAAGCTGCCCGACGCCGACCGCCAGCTTGTGGCCGAGCGCTACGAGCGGGGCCTGCGGGTCACCCAGATGGCCGAGCGGCTCGAGCGCAACGCCGCGACGGTGCGGGTGCGCCTGTTCCGCATCCGCCAGGCGCTGCGGCGCTGCGTCGAGGCTGTGTTGAGCAAGGGAGGCGCGACGTGAGCGGCGAGTGGCGCGAGTTGCTGAGCCGGGCGCTCGACGGCGAGGAGCTGTCGGAGCCCGAGGCGCGCGCCCTGGCCGAGGCGCTCTCCTGCGAGGCGGGCCGCCGCGAGGCCGCTGAGGCGGTGGGCTTCGACGCTGCCCTGCGGGCTCGCCTGATGCCCGAGCGCGCGGCCGTCGGCCGCGAGCGCCTGCTGGCGAAGGCGGCGCTGCGGGAGAAGGCGCGGGTGGCAAGGCGCAGCGGCCGGCCGCGGCGCCTCCTCGGCGCAGCGGTCGCGGCGGCCGCCGTGATCGTGATGGCGGTCACGGCCTGGCTCCTGCTCCGGCCGCGCTATCCCGAGCCCCGGGCGACGGGCAGCTACGCCATCGCCAGCGGCGAGGCCCAGGTGCGGCGCGGCGCGGAGCTGGTCGTCGGGCCCGAGGGTGCGCGGCTGACGTTGGGCGGCTACTGCGACCTCGCGCTCGACGCGGGGGCGCGAGTCGTCGTCCGCGGCGAGCCGCGCGCCGAGGGCGTCGAGCTGCGACGAGGCAGGGCGGTGGCACGGGTCGAGCCGGAGCAAGGGGAGTTCACCCTTCTCACCCCTCTTGGCTCGCTCGAGGTGGTGGGGACGGAGTTCGAGGCGACGGTGGAACGGCAACCCTTGGAGGAAGGAGGCGCGACGATGAGCGGAGTGAGACGGGCGGTGGTGACCGTGCTGGTGGTCTCCGGCGCGGTCGCCTTCCAGTTTGGCGACGCGGTCGGCGTGCTCGGCCCGGGCGCGAGCCGCGCGTTCGCCGGCGAGGCCGAGCCGGTCGGCGTGCCCGAGGCCCTCAAGGGCTTCAGGGGCATGCTCATCGGCACGATCACGGCGAAGGGCGCCGAGGAGTTTGTGCTCGAGGTCGAGAAGATCACCCGCACGTGGAAGGCGAACAAGGCGGAGAACCCCCAGGCCGCCGTCGGGCAGAAAGCCGCGTGCGAGCTGTGGCCGAAGGGCCGGCTCTACGAGAAGCAGAAGGCGACCCTGGCCGGGCTCAAGGCGGGCGACCGCGTGCTCGTCGAGCCCTTCCACCTCGAGCCCGACCACGACCACCTGACCGTGGTCGAGGAGCTCAGGAAGCTCGAGGCGGAGAAGCCCGAGAAGGAGCCGGGCAGCGAGGCGCCGGAGGGCGACGCCGGCGTGCCGGAGGCCCTGCGCGGCTTCAAGGGCATGCTCACCGGCACCGTCGTCCAGAAGGGCGCCGAGGAGTTTGTCCTCAAGGTCGAGAAGATCGACCGCATCTGGAAGGCCAACAAGGCGGAGAACCCGGGGGCCGCCGTCGGCAAGCAGGCGGCCTGCGAGCTCTGGCCCAAGGGACGCCTCTACGAGGAGCACAAGCGCGTCCTCGCCGGCCTGAAGGCGGGCGACCGCGTGCGCTGCGAGCCCTTCCACCTCGAAGCCGGCGACGACCACTTGACGATCGTCGAGGCATTGCGCAAACTCGACTGACACGCGCCGACCCAGTCGTGCGAGGGGGCCGAGGCCTGCGGGGAGGGCCTCGGCCCCCGTCTACCATCAAGGGGCACACGATGCGAGCGACCGTCCTTGCCGTGGCCGTGGCCGGCGCGGCCGCGGCCAGCGCGGCCAGCCTGGACGTGAAGGCCACGCCCAACACGACGCGGCTCACGCCCTACCAGGTCTTCGAGCTGACCCTCCAGCATCGGGGCAAGGTCGCCGACCCGACCTGGGACGTGACGATCGACGTGGCCTTCACGTCGCCGGGCGGCAAGGCGCTGAAGGTCGGCGGCTTCTTCTACGGCTCGAGCCAGCCCCAGAAGCCGACCATCCGCGAGCGGACCGACGGGAGAGGCCGCAAGCGCTCGTCGGCCACCTGGCCCTGCGACCCCGCCGACCTGTGGATGGCGCGCTACGCACCCAGCGAGCTCGGGCGGTGGGCCTATCAGTGGCGCTTCCGCACGAAGGCGGGCGGCGAGGCGGCGGGCAAAGGCGAGCTCACCGTCGTGCGCGGCCGCGTCCGCCCGAAGGGCTGGGTGCGCATCGACCCGCGCAACCCCTTCCGCTTCGTCTTCGAGGACGGCAGCCCCTTCTTCCCCGTCGGCTGGCAGGACGGGGTGTTCGACAACAACCACAACGGCTCGGCCATGGACGCGAAGTCGATGGAGGGGCCCTTCCGCCTCGACCGCGCCAACCAGCGGCCCAAGCCGCCGGCGGGCGCGATGTTCGTCCGCGGCCCGTCGATGAACCCGGTCAACGGCGACGTGTACTTCGGCCGCCACGCGCGCGCGGGGTTCAACCTCTGGCGCTTCTCGCCCCACAACTTCTCCCTGCCCGTCTTCGACATCGACTACGACCTCAAGCGGCCCACCCCCGCCCGCATCCGCTGGGAGCAGGCGCGCATGGTCGATGAGATGCTGCGGATGAACCGCAAGTACGGCGTCCGCATCTTCTACGGCATCTTCGGCTTCGCCAAGGTCTTCAACCAGCAGGCCGACGACGAGCGGGCCATGGCGAAGGTGAGGGCCGTCGTCAAGTACTCGGTGGACCGCTGGGGCGCCTTCGTCGACTTCTGGGAGCTGCTCAACGAGCAGAAGGCGAGCGACGGGTGGTACAAGGTCGCCATCCCCTACCTCAAGTCGATCGACCCCTACGGCAAGCCCGTGGCGACGAGCTGGGAGCGTCCCGAGCTCGACGGCATCGACGTGAGCGCGCCCCACTGGTACGGCCGCGAGAACGAGCTCAGCTCCGACCAGGCGTCCGCCGGGCGCGCGAGGAGCACGAAGCGCTTCGGCAAGCCCGTCGTCTACGGCGAGCAGGGCAACGGCGGCGGCAAGCCCCACCTGATCCCGCAGGGCATCGGCGGGGTGTGGGACCCCGGCTCGGCACGCAGGATGCGCGTCCGCCTCTGGAGCGCGCTCTTCACCGAGATCAGCTTCGTCTTCTGGGAGACGTCCTACGCCCGCGACGGCCACCACATGAATCTCTGGGTCGGGCCGGAGGAGCGGCAGTACGTGCGGGCGCTCCAGGACTTCGCGCACCGGCTCGACGCGGGCCTTCGGATGGCGCCGGTGAAGCTGTCCGGCCCGCAGGCGCGGGGGGTGCGTGCCTACGGCTTGCGCTCCGGGAAGCGGGCGGCCGTCTACGTCCACCATGTGGCGTGCGCGCAGTGCAAGGGTGATTCGCGGAGCCATCGCTGGGACCACGACCGCGGCGAGGTCCGGGGCCTCCAGCTCACCCTCGACGTGCCCCAGGCCGCGGCCGCCTACTGGTACGACCCCCGCACGGCCGCCATCCTCGCCACGGCCGACGTGGCGAAGGGCAACCAGACCCTGACGGCGCCTCCCTTCACGATCGACCTGGCGCTGCTCGTCACCGAGGCCGGCCCGCCCGACATCGACGGCGACGGCCAGCCCAACCACGCCGACCCCGACGACGACAACGACGGCGTGCCCGACGCCAAGGACGCCTGGCCCCTCGAGCGCGAGGAGACGGCCGACGCCGACGGCGACCGCATCGGCGACAGCCTCGACGCCGACGTCGATGCCGACGGCAAGCCCGACGACCTCAACAAGAACGGCGTGCCCGACACCGAGGAGACCGACCGGGACGGCGACGGCGTGCCCAACGCCAGCGCCGTGCCCTGGGACGCCTTCCCCCGCGACCCCAAGGAATGGCGCGACACCGACGGCGACGGCATCGGCGACAACGCCGACCCCGATGATGACGGCGACGGGTGGTCCGACGGCGAGGAGAAGCAAGCCGGCACCGACCCGCTGAACGCCGTCAGCTTCCCCGAGAAGGGCGCCAGGGGGCCTGCCGGCCCCAGCGCGCTCAGCGTGATGAGCTACAACATCCGCTACCAGAGCATGGACGGCAAGCGCGAGCGCGACGGCAAGCTCCACCCCTGGGACGGCCGCAAGCACGCCGTCGCGGCGGCCATCGCCCAGAAGGACCCCGACATCCTCGGGCTCCAGGAGGCCCAGACGGGCCAGCGGCGCGACCTCGCCCGCGCCCTGCGCGGCTACGAGGCCCACTCGACCATCCTCTGGAAGCGCGACAAGCTCGCGAAGCTCGGCGGGGGCAGCCAGAAGCTCCCCGGCTCGGGGCGCTCCGTCGCCTGGGTCCGATTGCAGTGGGCCAGCGCCGGCCGCGAGCTGTTCGTCTTCAACACCCACTTCCCGCCGGCCCTCAAGGAGCCCCAGAAGGTCAAGCTCTGCACCTTCGTGGCCGACCTCATCAACCAGACCGCCGGCGCCGACGGCCTCGCCATCCTGACCGGCGACCTCAACATCCACGACAACGACTCCAAGGGCATCCAGATCCTCCGCGACCGCGCGAAGCTCTCCGACCCCTGGACCGACACGGGCACGCCGCAGAAGTACACCTGGAACTTCTGGTTCAGGCCGACCTGGTCGGGGAACACGGTGGACTGGATCCTCTACCGTCGGCCGCTCCGCGCCCTCCGCGTCGAGCGGCCCGCCTACACCGACGACGGCGAGTACCCGTCCGACCACCTGCCCGTCTACGCGCCGCTGGCGGGGGCGGACGGCAAGTGAGGAGCCCCCCACGATGACACCCAAGCCCGCACTGCTGGCTGCCCTCTGCCTCGCTGCCGGCCTCGCGGCACCGGGGCGCTCGGGCGAGGCCACGGTCACCCTCGACCCCAGCGTCAAGCACCAGACCCTCCGCGGCTGGAGCTGCAACCCCCACTACCTCCTGGGCTCCGACGAGCAGCGCGAGCAGGTGATCGACGATGCCGTCAACCTGCTCGGCCTCACCCGCGTGCGATGGCAGCAGCCCAACGGCAATCGCAGCACCGTGCGGCGCTGGGAGCTCGAGAACGACAACGGCGATCCCGACACGGTAGACCTCTCGAAGCTCAACACGGCCTACACCGACAAGTTCGTCCGCGCGTATGTCCTGCCCTTCAAGCGGCGGGTCGAGGCGAACGGCGAGCCCTTCGAGCTGTGGCTCAGCCCGTCGTTCTTCAAGGGCGGCAGCACGGGCGACGTCCCCGCCTTCCTGCTCCACAGCCCCGGCGAGTACGCCGAGTACGCCACGTCGTTCATCCGCTACCTCAAGGACAAGTACGGCGTCACGACCCACCACTACGCGATCTGCAACGAGGCGGGGAACAACAACGTCTTCTCGCCGCGGGTCGTCATCGAGATGACGAAGGCGCTCGGCAAGCGGCTGGCGGCGCTCGGGCTGCCGGCGAAGGGGCAGTTCTCCGACGGGATCAACGCGAACGTCACCTGGCGCTACATCCAGGCCGCGAAGGACGACGCCGAGCTGTGGAAGCACGTGGACGTGCTGAGCTACCACTGGTACGGCGGGAAGAACCAGCCGGCCATGGCCCAGATCTACGCCTTCGCCCGCCACAAGGGCCTTTCGACCGCGCAGAGCGAGTTCATGCACCTCAAGATCGACCACCTCTACGACGACCTGACCATCGGCGGGGTCTCCTACTGGTCGATCTACGGGCTCGGCGGCCCGGGGCCGCGCGGGCAGAACTACCACTTCGGCCTCGACGGCACCTCGGTCACCCGCGGCCGCCAGTTCTGGACCCTCCGCCAGGTCATGCGCTACGTCCGCCCCGGCGCCGTCCGCATCGAGGCGGCCTCCGACGACCCGGCCCTTCGCACCCTCGCGTTCGAGCGGCATCGCAGGACGACCGTCGTGCTCATCAACACCACGCCGCCCCACCAGCCGCGCAGCGCGACCGTGCGCGGCCTGCCCAAGGGCAACTACGGCATCTGCGCGAGCACGGGCGGGAAGCCCTACCGCGAGCTCGGTGTGAAAGCCGCCGACCCCAAGGACGGGCTGCCCGTCGCCGTGCCGCCCAACGCCGTCCTCACGGTCTACCCGCACCCCGGCGTCAACATGCGGCCCATCGTCACCGCCTGGGAGGCGAAGCCCGCCTTCCTCAAGACCCCGGCCAGCCGCATCACCCTCGCGGCCGCGGCGCAGGACCCCGAGCTCAACCCCCTCTCGTACTCGTGGAGGCTGAGCAGCCAGCCCGAGGGCGGGCGGGTCGCGATCGACGACACAGAGGCCGCCGTCACGTCCGTCAACGGCCTGACGGTCCCGGGCCGCTACGCCTTCGAGGTGACCGTGAAGGACGGCACGAGCGCCGTCGTCCGCACGGTCGTGGTCAACGTCCTCGAGGGCAACCAGCCGCCGGTTCTGCTCGACGTGCACAATCGCATCCCCGTCCTCGTCACCCTCCCGCACGACAACACCAACCTCCGCGGTGGCGCGTTCGACCTCGAAGGCGACAAGCCCGCGTTCCGCTGGAGCGTCGTGCGGCAGCCCAAGGGCGCGGACGTCAAGCTCGAGACACCAACGCAGCAGAAGTGCAAGCTGACGAACATCGCGGTCGCCGGCGACCACGTCGTCCGCCTCGAGGTCCGCTGCGGTCCCCACACGGTGGCCGAGCAGCTCACCGTGCCCGTCTACCCGGTCAACGCCGCGCCCGTCATCGAGGCCATCGAGGCCACGCCGGCGACGCTGACGCTGCCCGCGGCCGCCACGGCCCTGTCGGCGACGACGCGCGACCCCGACGGCGACACGATCAGCCACTGGTGGCGGGTCGCGCGGAAGCCTGCCGGCTCGGCGCCCGTCTTCGCGAAGCAGGGCGGTCGCGACACGAAGGTGAGCGGCCTCAGCGCCCCGGGCGTCTACGTCTTCACCCTGACCGTCGTCGATCGGACGAGAGCCGCGAGGAAGGACGTGACGGTCGTCGTCCACCCCAAGGGCGGCCCGCCTCCCGCAACCCGGGGCGATCCGCCGGCGGCGCGGTCCAAGGACGGCCGGGCCATCGCCCGGGGCACGGTGACAGGCGTCGTCGTGCGCAAGGGACCGGCCTGGCTCGAGATCCGCTCGGACAGCGGGAAGACAACCCGCTACATCCCCCACTGGAGCGGCGGCATGCCGCGCGACGGCGGCGGGCCCGACAAGGCCACCGTGAGGGCCATCGCCGGGTTGAAGGTCGGCCAGCGCGTGTCGATCCGCTGGTCGGTCGATCACCACGTCCGCATCGAGACCATCGGGCCCGAGCCGTGAGCCAAGGAGGCCTCCATGCGACGCGCCATCTGCCTGCTCGCTCTTGCGCTCTGCTCGTCCGCGGGCCTGAGAGCAGAGAGGGCCGCACCGCGCTACCGGATCGCCTACGCCACCTACTTCGGTGGCAAGGCGTGGGACCAGGCGCGCGAGATCATCGTGTGCCCCGACGGCTCGGTGCTGGTCGGCGGCATGACGGCCTCCGACGACTTCCCGACGACCGAGGACGTCGTGCAGCCGAAGTACGCGGGCGACGACCCGGCGCTCGGCCACGGCGGCATCTACGGTGGCGACTGCTTCGTCGTCCGCCTCAGCGCCGACGGCGGCAAGCTCCTAGCGGCGACCTACTTCGGCGGCTCGAAGCAGGAGCGGGCCGTCTACGGCATGGCGCTCGACTCGAAGGACAACGTGGTGATCACCAGCGCCACCCGCTCGCCCGACCTGCCGACCACCGAGGACTGCTTCCAGCCGAAGTATGGCGGCGGCAGCTCCGACTGGTTCGTTGCGAAGCTCTCCCCCGACCTGACGAAGACCCTCTGGTGCACCTACGTCGGCGGCTCAGGCGACGAGGCCCCCCGCGGCGGCCTCGCCGTGGACGCGAAGGACTTCGTCCACGTCGTCGGCAGCACGGCGTCGCGCAACTTCCCCACCACCGAGGGCGTTCTCCAGCAACAGCGCGAAGGGCCGCGCGGCGCCGCCATCGTGAAGCTCAAGCCCGACGGCTCGGGCCTCGCCTGGAGCACCCTGCTCGGCGGCGGGCTCCTGGGCGTGCAGGTGGATGCCTCCGGCAGCGTCTACGTGGCCGGGCACACCCGCTCGGCCGACTTCCCTGTCACACCCGGCGCGCCGCAGGCCGCTCTCGGCGGCAAGTCCGACTGCCTCTTCGCCAAGCTCTCGCGCGACGGCCGCCGGCTGCTCTATGCGACCTACCTCGGCGGCAGGGAGAACGAGTTCGCCGAGCACCAGCCGCACCTGCTGCCCGACGGCTCGGTGCTGCTGACGGGGGTGACGGGCTCGGCCGACTTCCCGACCACCTCGCGCGCGGCGCAGCGGCGCTTCGGCGGCAAGAACGACGGCTTCCTCACCAAGCTCTCGCCCGACGGCCGCCGCTTCGTCTTCTCCACGTTCGTCGGCGGCTCCGACGGCGAGTTCTTCCTCATGCCCACGCCTGGCCCCAAGGGCAACGTTTTCCTCGTGGGCACGTCGCGGTCGCGCGACTTCCCGGTCACGCCCGACGCCGTGCAGGGGACGTTCGCGGGCGCGAGCGGGAAGTGGGACGGCGATGGCGTGCTCGCCATCGTGAGCCCCGACGGCGCGAAGCTGCTCTACGCCACCTACCTGGGCGGCAAGGGCGGCGATCTGATCCGCAGCGTCGCCCTCGGGCCGAAGGGCGAGGTCTACCTGGTCGGCAGCACCGCCTCGCCCGACTTCCCCGTCACAGCCAACGCCCCGCAGACGGAGCTCGCCGGCAAGGCCGACGCCTTCATCGTCAAGCTCGTGCCGACGCGATGACAGGGCCGACAACACGCCTCGCCTCTCACCAGGGACGGGCAGCAGAGACGGAAGGACTCCTGTGATGCTGAGACCGGACACGCGCTGGTTTCCCTTGGCCACCGCACTCCTCATCCTGGTCGCTCAGGCCGACGCGGGCGAAGGCAAGCTCGACGAGGCGATCGCGAAGCTCAAGGCCCCGTCCGAGTGGTT
>CBFDBL010000053.1:0-16608 GCA_965603035.1 uncultured bacterium | reverse complement strand
AGGAGGGCACCTACCCCCTGCCCGAGGCCCAGCTCGACCGCTTCATGTTCCACGTCCGCGTGGACTACCCCGGCTTCGACGAGGAGATCGAGGTCGTCCGCCGCACGACCACCCAGGGCGAGCCCGAGCTCAGCCACGTGCTCACCGGCGAGGACATCGTCCGGCTCCAGGACCTCGTCTACCGCATCCCGGTGCCCGACCACGTCTACCGCTACGCCGTGACGGTGGTGCGGCGGACCCGCCCGAAGGAGAGCGACGCGCCGTCCTACATCCGCGAGTGGGTGGCCTGGGGCGCCGGGCCCCGTGCGTCGCAGTACCTGGTGCTGGGCGCCAAGGCCCGCTCGATCCTGCTCGGCCGCGGCTACGCCTCCGTCGAGGACGTCAAGGCCGTGGCAGGCCCCGTGCTCCGGCACCGCGTGCTGCTGAACTTCAATGCCGAGGCCGAGGGCATCACCTCCGACGACGTCGTGGCGCGGCTCATCGAGGAAGTGCCCGCCATCGAAGAGTGACCCGAACGCGGCCGCGGCAGCCGCAGGTGTCGGAGCTAGGCGTGGCGAAGAAAGCGCGTGAGATCGACCGCAGGGCCGTCGGCAAGGTCAGCCGGCTCCAGCTCCGCGCGCGCCTTGCCGTCGAGGGCTACTACTCCGGCATCCACAAGAGCCCCTACCACGGCTTCAACGTCGAGTTCGCCGAGTACCGCGAGTACTCCCCAGGCGACGACCTGCGCTACCTCGACTGGCGGGTGCTCGCCCGAGCCGACCGCCTCTTCATCAAGCAGTTCGAGGCCGAGACCAACCTGAGCTGCTACATCCTGCTCGATGCCAGCGAGTCGATGGACTTCTCGACGGTGGGCGAGACGCGGCTCGACTACGGCGCGGCGCTCTCGGCGGCGCTCTCGCTGCTCATGCTGCGCCAGGGCGACCAGGCGGGGCTCGTGGTCTTCGACAACGCCGTCCGCCAGTACATCCCGCCCCGGGGCAACGCCCGCCACTTCCGCGCCATCGTCGAGGCCCTCGAGCAGGTCCGGCCCCGCAGCGACACCGACGTCGCGTCGGTGCTCCACGAGATCGCCGAGCGCATCCGCCGACGCTCCATGGTCATCGTCATCAGCGACTTCTTCGACGACGTCGACGCCCTGCTCAGCGGCCTCCAGCACTTCCGACACCGCCACCACGAGGTCATCGTCCTCCACCTGCTCGACGACGCCGAGATCGAGTTCCCCTACGACCGCATCACCCTCTTCGAGGGGATGGAGCGGGGCGAGGAGGTCATCGTCGATCCACGCGTCGTGGCCGCGAGCTACAGGACGCGCTTCCGCAACTACCTCGAGCAGCTCCGACGCGGCTGCACCGAGAAGAACATCGACTACGAGCGCATGATGCTCTCCGAGCCCTTCGACAAGGCCCTGACCGCCTACCTCGGGCGGCGGAGGTAGGAGGAGGGTGGGAGCGTGGAGCGTGAAGGGCGAGGAGTGGCTGACATCACGGCGTGGCGCCGGCACTTGACACTTGACACTCGACACTTGACACTTTCGGCAGTCTGCTGATGAGCAACTGGTTCCTCCATCCCGGGTTCCTCTGGCTCGCCCCGCTCGTCGCGCTGCCGATCCTCATCCACCTGCTCAACCGCATTCGATACCGGCGCGTGCGGTGGGCGGCGATCGACTTCCTGCTCACGACGGAGCGTCGCGCGGTGCGTCGCGCGCGGCTGCGGCAGCTCCTGCTGATGCTCCTGCGCATGGGGTTGCTTGCCGCGGCGCTCGGCGCGCTGGCGCAGCCGATCGTGCGCGGGGGCCTCGCGGCGCTGCTCGGGGGCAGATCGCAGGTGGCGGTGGTGCTGGACGGGTCGGCCTCGATGGCGGCCTCGGGCGCGGGCGGCTCGGCGTTCGAGCGGGGGAAGCGCCTGGTGGCGCAGACGCTGGGGTCGCTGCCGCGGACGGCGCGCGCCACGGGCGGGACCTTCGCGCGGAGCTACGGCTCGCCGTTCCGCGCGCCGCTCCAGGACCTCGAGGCGGTGGCCGCGGTGGTCGCCGACGGCCCGCTGACGGGCGGCCGGGGCGACGTGCCGCGCGCGCTGCGCTCCGCCGCCGAGGCGCTCGCACGCGGCGGTGGCAGCGGCACGATCTGGCTGCTCACCGACCTCCAGGCCAGCGGCTGGCGGGCCGACGACGCCGGCGCCTGGGAGCAGGTGGCCCAGGCACTCGACCAGGCCGACAGCCCCCACCTCGTCATCACCGACCTGAGCCCCGGGGTCGCGAGCAACCTGACCGTCAGCGCCGCGCACGTCGCGCCCGCCGTGCTCGTCGAGGGCGACCTCCCGAAGCTGACGGCGACGGTGGACTGCCGCGGCGCCGGCGGCACGGTGGCCAGCGTGGGCCTCTTCTTCGACGGGCGGCGGATCGACACCCGGACCCACGAGTTCGCCGAGGCGGGCAAGGCCGACGTCGTCTTCCGGCTGCCCGCGGTGGCGAGCGGGGTGCACGCGGGCCGCCTCGAGCTGAGCCGCGACGCGATGCCGGCCGACGACCGCTACCACTTCGTGCTCCGGACGGCGGCGCGCATCCCTGTCCTGGTGGTGGACGGCGCGCCGTCGGCGGTGCCGTTCGACGGGGCGGGCGACTTCGTCGCGCTGGCGCTCCAGCCGCCGGAGTCGAGCCTGGCCGAGCGGTCGGGCATCGCGGTGAAGATCGTGGCGGGGCAGCAGTTCGTCGGTGCCGACCTGTCGGGCTACGCCGCCGTGGTCGTGTGCGACGCGCCGCCGATGGGGGAGGAGGCGAGCCGGGCGCTGCGCCGCTACGCCGAGGCCGGCGGCCTGCTCGTCGTCTTCCCAGGCAAGCACACCGACGTGGCGGCGTGGAACGCGGCGAGGGTGCCCGACGTCGCGATCCAGTCGATCGTCGAGCCCGAGACGGAGCGGCGGATCCAGCTCGGCCCCGTCTCGCAGGCGAGCCCGATCGTCGCCTCGCTGCCCGCCGAGGGGCTCGAGCGGGTGCTCATCCAGCGGCTCTTCCGCTTCGAGACCGAGGGGCAGCCGTGCGAGGTGCTCATCCACACCGAGCGGGGCGAGCCGTTCCTCGTGCGCCGCCAGATGGGCAAGGGCAAGGCCTACGTCTTCGCCGTCTCGGCCCAGGCCGACTGCTCGACCCTGCCCTTCACGCCGCCGTTCCTGCTCGTGCTGCACCGCGCCATCGAGGCGCACCTGGTCGAGGCGGCGGCACCGCTCGCCCTGCCCGTCTTCGCCGAGCTCAGGCTCTCGCTCGGGCCGGGCATGCACCAGATGCTGCTGCCCGACGGCAGGGCCATGCCCTTGATGCCGCCGCCCGAGGGCGACCTCGTGTTCGACCGCACGGGGCAGGCCGGCGTCTACCGTCTCGCCGCCGGCGACGCGCCGCCGGAGGACCCGACGGCGGCGCCGCCCATCGTCGCGCTGAACGTGCCGGCCGCGGAGTCCGAGCTCGAGCGCATCGAGCCGACGACCATCCACGCCCTGCTGCCGGGCATCTCGGTGAGCTTCGCGCGCGGCGACGGCCGCGCCGAGACGTTCCGCGAGGGCGGCCCCGCGCGGACCGCCGCGTCGAGCTTCCCCCTCGCCCTGCTGGCCGTGGCCTTCCTGCTCGGCGAGGTCCTGCTCGCCTGGTCGATGGGCCGGTCCGCGGTCGCCGGCAGGCAGGAGGCGAAGGCGGTCATCGGCGAGGCAGGCCGCGCCGCGGCGTGACGGGAAGCGGGCGGGCCGCCCCGTCGGCGCTCGCCTGAGGCCCTGCGACAGCGCCCCTTCGGGGGCTGGGAACCGAACGTGGACACGACGAAAGTCATCTTCGACTGCCCCTTGCCGCCGTGGGTGGTGGCTGCCGCCGCCATCGTGGCGCTCGGCGTGGTCGTGGCGTTCGTGCGGCGGGACGCGGCCCACCTGCGGGCGCTGGTGCGCCGGGTGATCCTGGCGCTCGTCGTCGTGGCCACCGTCATGCTGGCCGGCATCCTGCTCAGCCCGAAGCTCATCCGCACCTGGCAGGACCCGCACAAGCCGCTGTGCAACGTGCTGGTCGATGGCTCGCGGAGCATGCTGCTGGCCGACACCTACGAGGGGGAGCTGGCGGCGTGGCTGGAGGCGAAGCTGCCGCGGCCCGAGCGTCCCGCGCCCGCCGAGGGGGGGAGCCCGTCCTCCCGCAGGGCGGAGCGGCGGGAGCTGGCGCGGCTGCTGCTGAGCCCAGGCGACGACGGGTGGCTGGCGAAGCTGGGGGAGGACTTCGAGGTGGCCGGCTGGCGGTTCGCGGGCGGCGTGGCGGCGATGCCTCTCGGGGAGGCCGGGTCGTACGCGGTGGACGCGGAGGGCTACACGACGGCGCTCGGCGAGGCGCTCGACCGTGCGGGCCGGGGCGCCGGCGGCAAGCGGCCGCGCGCCGTCGTCCTGCTCAGCGACGGCGCCTGGAACACGGGGCGCGACCCGACCGAGATCGCGCGCGTGCTCGGCCGCATGGGCGTGCCCGTCTTCGTGCTCGGCTTCGGCAACCCGAGCCCGCCGCGCGACGCGGCCGTCGTCGAGCTCAAGGCGCCCAAGAGCGTCCTGCTCGGCGACGAGGTCCAGCTCGCCGCCGAGATCGCCACCACCGGCATGGGAGCCGTCCGCCTGCCCGTCCAGCTCGTCAGCGGCGCCGAGGCCATCGACGAGAAGCAGGTCGTCTCCCTCCCCTCCGGGCGCCACGTCCGCGTCACCTTCTCGTTCGTGCCCGACACGCCGGGCCGCCGGACCCTCGCCGTCCACGTGCCGAGGCAGGAGGGCGAGCAGGACGTGGCGAACAACGTGGCCAAGGTGACCATCGACGTGGCCGAGCGCCGCATCCGCACACTGCTCATCGACAACGAGCCGCGCTGGGAGTTCCGCTTCATCCGCAACGTCTTCGAGCGCGACCCCACGGTGGAACCGACCGTGGCGCTGCTGCGTCCAAAGATCCTGCCGACGCAGTAGAAGGACTTCGCGCGGTTCGTCGTGGTGGTGCTGGGCGACGTGCCTCGGGAGCGCCTGGCCGACGAGTTCCTCAAGGAGCTGTCGGCCTTCGTGAAGCTCCGCGGCGGGTCGCTGGTGGTCATCGCGGGGCGTCGGGGCCACCTGCGCGGCCTGGCGGGCACGCCGGTGGGCGAGATCGTGCCGGTGAAGCTGGGCGGCGAGGCGGGGACGGAGGGGCGCGGGGGGCCGTTCCGCGTGGAGCTCACCCAGGACGGCGCGACCCACCTGGTCACGCGCCTGGCGGCCGACGCCGAGGAGAACGAGACGCTGTGGTCGCGTCTGCCGATGCAGCGGTGGTCGGCGGGCGTGGGCGGGCTGGCGCGGGGGGCGACGGCGCTGGTGGTGCATCCCTACCGGCTGGCCGGCTCGGCGAAGCTGCCGCTGCTCGCCGTCCAGCGGGTGGGGGCGGGCAAGGTGCTGTACCTGGGCGTCGAGGGCACGTGGCGCTGGCGTCGCGAGGTGGGCGACAAGCATCACTACCGTTTCTGGGCGCAGGCCATGCGCTGGCTGGTCAAGAAGCAGTTCGCCGAGGGCGACCCGCGTGCCCGGCTGTCGCTGGATCGCGCGGAGTGCGACGTGGGCGAGTCGGTGGAGGTCGAGGCCTACTGCCTCGGCCCGGACGGCTTCCCGCTCGAGCGCGCGCGCGTGTGGGTGCAGGTCGAGCGCGAGGGCGGGGGGGCCGAGCGGGTCGCGCTGGCCGCGGCGGCGGGCGGCTGGGGCATCTACCGCGCGGCCTTCAAGCCCGCCGAGCCCGGCAAGTACACGATGCGGCCCATCGTGTCGGTCTACGGCGACGGGCCGCTGGAGTCGGCCGCGACGCTGACCGCGACGCGGCCGGACCTCGAGCGCAAGTTCCTCGCACAGGATGTAAACAGTTTGTCAGCTATTGCACTTGCGAGCGGAGGCCGGTATCTTAAGATCAATGCGAGCGACGAGCTGCCGTCGCTGCTGGCCGCGAAGGTCGAGCGGCGCCTGCTGACGGCGGAGTACTCGCCGTGCCGACACCTGGCCTACTACACCGTCCTCGCGCTGCTCCTGGCCGCCGCCTGGCTCATTCGCAAAAGGAGTGGACTGGCATGAGCGCGCCCAAGCACTCCCGGCTCCCTGGTGCCCTCCGCAAGCTCATCGACCGCTACCGTCGGCGCTGGCGCGCCATCCACGCCGAGACGGGCGTGCTCGTCACGTTCGGCGTGCTGGGCGCCTCGGTGGGCGCGGCGGTGGCCGCCGACCGCCTGCTGCGGCTCTCGCCCGTGCTTCGGGCCATCGCGCTGGGCGCGATCGTGGCTGGCGCGGCGCTGTGCCTCGGGCGCTGGGTGCTGTGGCCCGCGCTGCGGCGGATGCGCGACCGCGACGCGGCCGCGAAGCTCGGCCACCACTTCCCGAAGGTGGAGGAGGACCTGGTCAGCGCCGTCGAGCTGAGCTCGCCCGAGCTCAACGAGCAGGGGATCTCGCATGGGCTCGTTGTCTCGGCCCTGGGTCAGATCGCCGGGCGCTCGAAGGACGTGGACTACCGGCGCGCCGTGCCGGTCAAGCCGCTGCTGAAGGTGGCGGGCGCGGTCGCGGCCGTCCTCGCCGTGCTGTTCGTCGGCTACCAGCTCCAGCGCGAGGCGGTGCGCAACGCGCTGACCCGCCTGTTCCGCCCGACGGCGCGGGTGCCCTTCTTCTCCTACACGAAGCTCGAGGTGGCGCCCGGCGACCGTGTGGTGCGCGTGGGCGACGCCGTCGAGGTGGTGGCGACGACGACGGGGCGCGCCGCCAGGGTGGCGCGGCTCGTGGGCCGCAAGGGCGACGGCTCCGAGCCCGCCGACCGCATCTACGCGCGGCTCGAGTGCGAGGCCGGCGTCGGCCGCTGGCACAGCGGCCCCCTGTTCGACGACCTCGCCTACCGCCTGACCGCCGGCGACGCCGTCTCGGCGTGGTACCGCGTGCGCGTCGTCCCGCCGCCGTCGCTGACCAGCAACGGCGCCCTCCTCACGCTGCCCGCCTCCGCCGGCAGCCGGCAGGGGGCGCACGAGAAGCTCGACGGGCCCCTCCAGATCCTCAAGGGCACCCAGGTCGTCGTCCGCGCCAGGGCCGCCAGCCGCGGTGACGACCCCAGGCTCCGCTGCTCCGGCCAGATGCGCGCCGGCGGCCAGGCCATCCCCCTCGCCCCCGACGCCGCCGGCGCGCTCGTCTCGCAGCCGCTGAGGCCCGAGACCACCGCCGAGTACCTCATCACCCTCACCGACGGCTACGGCCTGCGCAACCGCACGCCCGACAGCGTGTTCATCAAGGTCCTGCCCGACCGCGTGCCCGTCGTCAGCATCGCCAGGCCGGGGCGCGACCTGCTGGCGCTGGCCGGCGACGTCATCGCGATCGAGGCGACGGCGCGCGACGAGTTCGGCCTGCGCGGCCTCCTGCTCCGCACCCGCGCCATCAAGCGCGAGAGCGACGAGGCCGTGCCCGACCGCTGGCAGATGCTCGAGCTCGAGACGGGCGGGCCCGACGTCGCCGCGCTCGCGGGCACCACCACGCTGAACCTCGAGCGGCTGGGCATCGTGCCCGGCGACGTGCTCGAGTACAAGGCCGAGGCCTCCGACTACGCCGACGACGCGCTCTTCCGCCGGGGCTACTCGCCCGTCTACCGCGTGACCGTGCTCACCGAGATGGAGCACCTCGAGCGGGTGCTCGCGCGGCTCAAGGAGCTCCAGCTCGAGCTGCTGCGCCGGGCCGCGGGCCAGCACGCGCAGGCGGGGCAGGCCGCGCGACTGGGCAAGGCGGCCCAGGAGGGCAAGGACGTGGGCGAGGGCGCCCGCGCCGCCGAGGACCGCGAGCTCGACGAGGCGCGCGGCACCGAGCGGCTCGCACGCAAGCTCGAGCGCCTGATCCCCGACCTCGCGCGCAACCCCGCCGCCCCCACCGACATGATGACCGACATGGAGCGGCTCGGCGACCGCACCCGCTCGGTGGCCCTCGAGCAGATGCGCGAGGCCGCCGACGCCTTCCACAAGGGCGCCCAGCAGAGCCAGCAGGCACAGCCCGGCCAGCCCGGGCAGCCAGGCCAGCCGCCCCCGCAGAGGATGGCCCCGTTCCACCGCGCGCAGGAGCAGGCCCGCGAGGCCGGCCGCCGCCTCGAGCAGCTCGCACGACTCGCCGACCGCATGCAGCGGCGCACCCTGCTCGAGAAGCTCGCCGCCCAGGCCGAGGACCTCGCCGCACGCCAGCGCGGCCTCAAGGACAACCTCGTGCCCATCGCACGCAAGACCATCGGCACCGATGCCGTCAACCTGCCCGAGGCCATCCGCCGCGCGCTCGGCCGCATCGTCACCGCACAGCGACAGATCCAGGGCGACGTGGTCACCCTCGGCAAGGAGATCGACAAGGCCGCCGCCTCGCTCGGCTTCACCAACCCCAACGACGCCAAGACCGCCGACGACGCACGCAGGAAGCTCGACGACGACAAGGTCGCCCGGCGCGCCGGCGAGATCGGCGAGCGCCTGGCCGGCAACGCCGTCTTCTCGCAGATCCCCGCCCAGGAGAGCGTCGCGCAGTCGCTGCTCGACGTGGCCGACATCCTGCGCCGCGGCGTCGGCAGCGACCTCGCGGGGATGATCATGAAGGAGCTCGAGGAGTTCATCGCGCGCCAGAAGGAGATCAACGGCGACATCGGGCTGGCCATCAAGAAGGACGCCAAGGCGTTCCGCCCGCCCCAGATGGGCGACAAGCAGGGCGAGCTCCAGCGCGACGTCAAGGAGCAGGCCAGCGCCCTGCACTGGCTCGCGCGCGACATCGGTCTGTTCGACTCCAAGACCGCCCGCAAGCTCGACGCCGCTGCCAAGGAGATGGGCCTCGGCTGCTCCGACCTCTACCGCAAGGCCCTGCCCGAGGGCCTCGAGCACGGCAAGCGCGCGCTCGCCCTGCTCGAGGACGCCCGCGAGGAGTTCCGCGACGAGATGCAGCAGATGCAGCAGGCGGCCATGAACGCCCAGATGATGCAGGCCATGCTCCTGCTCCAGCGATGCCTGCTCGGCCAGAAGCGCGTGAACACCACGACCGTGCTCGCCGACAAGCTCCGCCTCCGCGAGCACGAGCACTTCGACAACATGTCCATCGCGCTCGCCCGCACCCAGAGCAAGGTGCGCACCGACGCGCTGCGGCTCCAGAAGCTCATCGCGCAGTTCCGCAACGCCGCGGCGATCGTCGGGAAGTCGGCGGGCAAGATGGACGTGAGCCGGATCGCGCTCGGCGGCGGCGACACGGGCAAGGAGACCCGCGAGGTCCAGCGCCAGGCTCTGCTGCTGCTCGAGGCGCTCATCCGCGAGGGCATGGGCGGGGCCGGCGGCGGCGCGCGCGCGCAGGCCATGATGGGCATGATGGCCGGCGGCTCCCCCGGCGGCTTCGACGGCGGCACGAACGCTCCGGTCATGCCCGCGACCACCGACAAGGCCGAGCACGAGGACTGGCGCCGCGTCCGCTCGCGCTTCGACGAGCAGCTCGGCGCCGCGTTCGAGGCCCGGGTGCCGGCGCGCTACCGCGGCCTCCTCAACGCCTACTTCGACCGCCTCCGCAAGGAGCCGGTCCGCTAGGCCAGCCACACGCAGGAATCGGACATGGAGCTCCCGCGTTGCACAGCCCTGGCCGTCGCCGTCGCCGCGGCCCTCGTCGCCTGCGCGCCGGCCGAGGCCGCGACCCGCGAGCTCAAGGTCACCCCCGAGATCGAGCGGGCCGTGACCCGCGGGCTCGACTACCTGGCACGCACCCAGCAGGCCGACGGCTCGTGGCCGGGCAACTACGGCAACGTCAGCGGCGTGGTGGGCCTGGCCATGATGAGCTTCCTCGCGCACGGCGAGGTGCCCGACGAGGGCAAGTACGGCCACGTGATCCGCCGCGCCGTGGACTACATGGTCCGGACCCAGGCCGAGAACGGGCTGCTCCAGGGCAAGGGCGGCTCGAGCCCCATGTACAGCCACGGCTTCGCCACCATGGCGCTCGGCGAGGTCTACGGCGTCATCGACGACCCGCGGGTCGGGCCGGCGCTCAAGAAGGCGACCGGCCTGATCGTCAAGTGCCAGAACCGCCTCGGCGGGTGGCGGTACAGCGTGAACTCGACGGACGCGGACACGACGGTCTCGGGCGCGCAGATGGTGGCGCTGCGCGCGGCGGCCAACGCGGGCATCGAGGTGCCGATCACGGCGGTCCAGCGCGGCGTGGCCTACTACAAGAGCTGCTTCTGCCCCGGCGGCGGGTTCGGCTACACCGGGCCGTCGGGCCCCAGCCCCGCGCGCAGCGGCATCGGCCTGCTCATCCTGAGCCTCTCGGGCGCCTACCGCGCGCCCGAGGCCAAGGCCACGGCCGACCTGCTGCTCACCGGCGGCGGCGGCTACGGCTACGGCGGCTACTTCTACTACATGTCCTACTACTGCTCGCAGGCCATGTACCAGGCGGGCGGCAAGTACTGGCGCTACTGGAACCAGACGATGAGCCCAGCCATTCTCTCGATGCAGGGCCCCGACGGGTCGTGGCCGCAGCAGGGCACCGGCGGCCCCGTGTGCAACACGGCCATGGCCCTGCTGGCGCTCGAGGTCAACTACGGCCTGCTGCCCATCTACCAGCGGTAGCCCGACGAGGAGATCCGCGAGACATGAATCCCCACACCCGCTTCTGGCGTGCCGCGGCGCTCGCCGCGCTCGTGGCCCTGACGGCTCCCCGCCCCATGGCGCAGGCCCAGCAGGTGCTCGAGGTCAACGGTGCCGACGTCATCGTCCAGCCGGTGCCGGCGCAGGTCCGGGTGGGACCGGCGCGTGCGGCTGGCGAGCGCAAGATCTTCGTGCCCGCTCCCAAGGGCGCAGGGGAGACCCTCGACGACAGCGCCCAGCGCGGCAAGGCCGGCCTCGGCGACACCGTGCTCACCACCAGCGGCGACAAGGTGGTCGGCAAGGTGCTGACCATCGAGCCCGACGGCCGGCTCCGCCTGAGCGCGCCCCAGTTCGAGGGCGAGCTGCTGGTCAAGGCCAAGGCGCTCGACGTCGTCGAGCTGGTGCCCAAGGAGGAGAGCGACGGCCCCGACCGCGTCGCCCTGAGCAACGACGACGTCGTGGTCGGCGACGTCGTCGCCATCACCCCCGAGCACGTCGTCATCGAGTCGAAGGCCACGGGCCCGATCCGCATCTCGCGCAGGATCATCACCCACATCGCCTTCGCCCAGACCAACCCCACCATGCTGGCGAGCCGCTTCGACAAGGGCGAGCTCAAGCCCTGGGAGAAACGCGGCGCCTGGACCATCGCCAACGGCGCCGCCCAGAACATGTCCCACGGCCGCCAGACCCTCTTCGCCAAGTTCGACCAGGACGAGGCCGTGACCATGGAGGTCAAGATCCAGTCGATGATGCAGCGCTACCTCCACTGCGAGCTCGTCCTGTTCGCCGACACGACCGACGGGGCCTACGGCCGCAACAGCGTCTCGGCCCGCCTCTACAGCACCAACTACTACGTCATGTACACCCAGAACGGCAGCCACCACAACCTCACGAGCCGCTCGATCGGCCGGCTCGTGCAGCAGGCCACCCTGCGCTTCGCCTACGACCCCGAGACGAGCAAGGCACGTCTGTGGATGGACAATGCGTCGCTCGGCGAGTACGCCATCCCGGCCAAGCTCACCAAGGGCAAGTTCGTCATGCTCAACTCCCAGTACCCCTGCCGCGTCAGCAGCATCCGCGTGATCAACGGCATCGTGGGCCCGACGCCCGAGGAGACGAAGGCGAAGGCGACCCCGGCGCACGTCGTGCGGTTCGCCAACAAGGATCGCGTGGCCGCGGGCGAGGTGGGCCTCGCCGACGGCGTCCTCGCGCTCAAGACCGAGTTCGGCGACATCGCGTCCGACGTCGGTCGCGTGGCGAGCATCGCCTTCCGCACCGAGGGCCTCGAGAAGCCGCGCCGGCGCAAGCGCGACGTCCGCGTCCACACCGCCAGCAGCCGCTTCACCCTCGAGTTCCACCAGCTCACCCCCGAGCACCTCGTCGGCAAGTCGTACTACCTCGGCGAAGTCAAGATCAACCGAGCCTGCCTCAAGAAAATCCAGTTCAACCTCTACAAGTAGGCGAGAGGCCCATGCATCGTACCCTGGCCGTGCTGGCTATCGCTGTGTTCGTGCCGTCGGGCCTGCGCGCCGGGGCGGCGGCGCGGGTCGGGCTCGACAAGGTGGTGGCGTCGCTGGTGCGCGATCTCGGCGCCGACCTCTACGACGTCCGCGAGCGCGCCTCCGCCACCCTCCGGCAGCTCGGCGAGCCGGCCGCGGCCGCGCTCGAGCAGGCCGCCGGCAGCGACGACCCCGAGATCCGCGTCCGCGCACGCGAGATCCTCGCCGACGTCCAGAGCGGCATCCGCCCTCACTGGCCCGCCGAGACCGTCCTGCTCATGCGCCACATCGACCGCCGCCGCCAGCACGAGCGCTACCAGGTCGTCCAGCAGATCGCCGCCTCCATCGGCCACGAGGCCACCCCCTTCCTCGTCCAGAGGCTCGCAGTCGGCGACAGCAACGAGGTCAACTACGCCCTCCGCGCGCTCCAGAACATGAAGGACGACCGCGCCTGGAAGCAGGTCCTCCAGCTCATCCAGAAGCCCGCGAACGACGCCCAGGCGCGCGCCCTCGCCTGGGCGCGCGGCAAGAGCGGACAGGCCATCGAGGCCATCGAGCGACTCGCCCGCGAGCAGATCCAGAAAGGCGAGCGCGACCAGGCCGTCGAGGCCGGCATCCAGGACATCCTGGGGAAGCTCAAGGCGGGGAAGGGCAAGGGCGCCGCGGCCGCCGCCGACACGCTGGCCAAGGCGGCGCCCGACGACGCGCGCGTGCTCTACCTGAAGGCGGAGGCGCTGGTCCTGCTCGATCGCGACAGGGAGGCCATCGCCGTCCGCAAGCGCGCCCTCGAGCTCCAGCCCGACAGCGAGGCCCCCCACTTCCTCGCCGGCGACCTGCTCGGCACCCTGGGCCGCCGCCGCCTCGCCGCCAGGGAGTGGGAGCGCATCCTCACCATCCAGCCCAACGACGGCGTCTACGACATCAATGCCTGGCTCAGCCTCAGCAGCATCTACGCCGACAGCGGCCTCTTCGAGCAGGCCGCGCAATACCTCGAGAAGGCCCAGCAGCGCTACGCCAAGCTCAAGGCGGCCAAGGACGACGCCGTCGCGCGCGGCACCATCGAGAGCCTCCAGGCCGAGGTCAACCGCCTCCGCCAGCAGGCATCGAGGTTCCCCACCCCAGGCGACCCGGTGATCCAGGACCCCCTTCCCGCCTCCGAGCTCCAGCCCACCCTCGCCGTGGCCGTCAAGGACGGCGAGACCAAGCAGCTCCAGAAGGCCCTTGCATCCGCCGCCGCCCAGATCCGCCTGGCCGTCGAGCCGCCCGGCCTGAGGCTCTTCGAGGCCACGTCCGCCGCGCTTCGCTACGACAAGGCCAACAAGCAGCTCCTCGTCCTGCTCGGCGACACCCCCGCCTGCAAGCCCTTCCCGTTCGAGGCCAAGGGCAAGACGTTCGAGGTCGCCGTCCACGCGGGCGACCAGACCCACGTCTTCCAGATCGACGCTGCCACCGGCGAGGCGGCGCCGGCCGCGAAGTTCGAGAAGGACTACGTCCTCACCATCAAGCCCGGCGTCCAGGTCGGCGCCCTCACGAGCGTCACGCTGCGCATCAACGGCCGAAGCCAGAAGTGGAGCAAGGCGATCGACACGGGCGTCACCCTCGACCGTCTGCCCGACCACCTCGTCATCGCCATCGAGGGCACCACGGCCTCCAACGTCCGCCTCTCCGCCCGCGTGCAGCTCGTCACGCCCGAGCCCAGGCTCGAGCCCTGAGCCCCGCCGTCAGCCGGGCTCGCGCGCCGCGGCGTCGAGCAGCCAGCCCTTCGCCAGTCGCAGGAGCAGGATGCGGCGGTAGCCCTCGGCCTCGTAGAAGATGCCGACGGCCCCGTCGGGCAGCTCCATGAGGCTCGAGTAGGCGAAGGGCCCCTCGACCGCGAGCCGTTGCACGGGCCACGTCGCTCCCCCGTCGAAGCTGACATACACGGTGCCGTGGGTGCGCTTGGGGCCGACGGGCGCCGAGCAGAGCACTGCGACGCCGTCCTTCCCCCTCGGGTGCGCGAGGGCGATGAGGCTGCCGTTGCAGCTCACGGCGCGGAGCGCCTTGTCCTCGCGCAGCTCGGTCCACGTCTCGCCGTGGTCGGAGCTGAGGGCTCGGCGTCGGAAGCCACGGCGGCCGCGGTTGTTGGCGAGCAGGGTGGCGTCGGGCAACTCGGCGATGGCCGTCTCGCAGGCGCCGCACGGGGTCGGCTTGCCGGGCCGCCAGGTCGCCCCGTGGTCGTCGCTGAGGACGGCGTAGAACTTCTTGCGGCCCTCGAAGTCGCCGCTCGGCATCACCAGGCGGCCCTTGTGGGGGCCGTGGCGGAGCTGGATGCCCTCGCCCGAGCCAAACACGACGATGGCGTCGGGCACGCGCATCATCGCGCTGATCTCGCGCGGCGCCGACCACGTCCGCCCGCCGTCGTCGCTCCACAGATGGTACTGCTTGCGCTTGACGCCCGTCCAGGTCTTGCGGCTCTCGGGCTTCGTGTAGGGCCACTGGAAGCAGGTGTAGAGCACGTGGATGCGGCCCGTGTCGCGGTCGTAGACGGCGCCGTTGGGGCAGATCGACTGGAGGCCGTGGGTCGCCACCAGCCTGCCCTTCTCCCAGGTGCGGCCGCTGTCGGCGCTGCGCTTGCACACCAGGTCCTGCCCCGAGCGGTCGGACCACGCGCTGCGGTTGCGGGCCTGGCACACCACGACGACGGTGCCCGCCTGGGTCACCACCACGTTGGTCTCGCGGTACTGCGCATACTGCTCCGCCGCGTTCGCCACGCCCTCGATCTCCTCGACGCCGGCGACGAAGACGTCGATCGGACGAGGCGGCTCCCCGGCGATCGCAGCAAGGGCAACGGACACCAGCGCGACGGCACAGAGCGTGAGCGTGTTCATTGCTTTCTGACGTCGTAGCACGAGAGCGTGTCGTGGTAGCGTAGGTAGAGGCGGCCGTCGCACAGGACGGGGTGGGGCCAGACGTCGCGCTGGCGGCGGCGTCTGCCCTCGGGCACCTGGACGAGGCGGAACTGGCCGACGGTCTCGAAGGCGGTGTCGGTCGGGTGGAGCAGGGCCATGAGGCCGTCCTCGGCGAGCGCGTAGAGGCGGCCGTCGGCGTAGAGGGTCGAGCCTTTCGCCAGGTTGGACTTCCTGTAGAGCACCTTGCCCGTGGCGAGGTCCACGCAGGCCCAGGCCGGGTCGCGTCGGTAGCCCGAGCCGAGCAGGCGGCCGTCGGCGACGACCATCGCGCCGTGGCAGTTGTCCTGCGGCGACTTCCAGGCCTCCTCGAAGCGCACGCCCCCGTCCGTCACGCGGATGCGGAGGAGCATGCCGCCGAACTCGTCGGGCGCGGTGAAGAAGACGCTGTCGCGCCAGAAGACGGGGATGGCGCCGATCACCTCGAAGCGGGCGAACACGCCCTGGCTCCACAGCAGCTTGCCCGCCTCGGCGTCCACGACGAACAGATGGCGGGACGAGCAGCCGGCGATCAAGCGGCGCCCGCCGAGCTCGAAGAGGATGGGCGAGGCGTAGCCCGTCTTGTCGGTATCGGGTCGGGGCGGATCGACGGGCCTGCCGCCGAAGCGGTGGGTGCGCTCGAAGCGCAGCGGCTCGGTCTGCCACACCGTCTCGCCCGTCCTCTTGTCGAGCGCGGCCATCAGCGCCTTCGGGCCGCCGGGCGTGACGATCACCTTGTCGCCGTCGATGAGCACGCACTCGCTGCGGCCCCACTGGATGCCCGGCGCGCCGAAGCGCTGCTGGACGTCGACGGCCCACAGCTCCTTCCCGTCCGCCGGGTCGAGGCACACGGTGCGGCCGTGCGAGTTCATGTGGTAGAGGCGGCCGTCGTCATACGTGCAGCTCGCCCGCGAGCCGGGCCACTGCTTCCGCCAGGCCTTGCCGTTCGTCGTCTTCCACTTGAGCTTGCCGTCGAGGTCGAAGGCGAAGACGACCAGGTCCTGGCCCACGTCGCCCGTGACGTACAGCACGCCACCCGTGACGATGGGGCAGCAGTAGCCGCGGCCGAGGCCCGAGACCTGCCACAGCCGCTGCGGCCCGCCCTCGGGCCACGCCTGGAGCAGCCCCGTCTCCGCCGACACGCCGTTGCGCCTCGGGCCGCGGAACTGCGGCCAGCCCGGCTCCTGCGACGCCACCACCCGCCCGGCCGCCCCGCCGCCGGCCGCCGTCGCTGCGAGGAAGACAAGGGCTGCGAGCGTGGCCGTCGCCCGCGGCGCGGGGTCCACCATCCGTCGGCTCATCACAGTGTCTCTCGTCCAGTCGGCTCACGGCCCTCGCGAGCACAGGCGCCAATCGTAGCGGGCCGGATGGGGCGTGTCAAAGCCCCCGAAGCTTGACTCCCCACGCGCGTCGGGCTAAGGTGTGCAGGCACGCGAGGGGCCGAGTGAGCGCGGGCGCAGGAGGCAAACGATGCGCGAGGCGGCGGGGTTCTCGAGGCGGCAGATGCTCGCGGGTGCGGGCGCCGCGGCGGCTGCCGGGGTGCTGGCGCGCGAGGCCGCGGCAGCGGCG